>CALAJP010000308.1 GCA_937922815.1 uncultured Saprospiraceae bacterium | reverse complement strand
TCCTTTGTAGAAATTAAATAATCCATAATTTTCGTTAGGTGAATGTAAAGCATCTGAGTCTAATCCGAATCCCATTAATACTGTCTTAACATTCAATACCGTTTCGAAAATGGATACAATAGGAATACTGCCTCCATCACGCGTAGGAATCGGTGCTTTTCCGAACGATTCTTCCATTGCCAAGTGAGCCGCTTTATATTCTAATGTATTGGTTGGCGTTACGGCAGGTAAGCCTCCATGGTGTGGAGTTACTTTTACCTTTACTGTAGCTGGAGCAATATCATTGAAATGTTTGGTAAACAGTTCTGTAATTTCTTCAGGTGTT
The DNA here is from genome assembly GCA_937922815.1 of uncultured Saprospiraceae bacterium. Taxonomy (GTDB): domain Bacteria; phylum Bacteroidota; class Bacteroidia; order Chitinophagales; family Saprospiraceae; genus CALAJP01. Next base: position 4,779 of record CALAJP010000308.1, on the reverse strand, counting down.
TGGTTAGGTACTAATCGCATACTAATTTTAGCAAAAGCTTTAGCTGGCAATACTGTTTTGGCTCCTTCTCCTGTATATCCTCCCCAAATTCCATTTACATCAAGTGTCGGTCTGGTTCCAGCTCTTTCCATGGTTGAGTAACCTTTTTCACCCGCAACCGCATCGATATTTAATGATTTTTTATACGAATCTAAATCAAAAGGTGCCGAATTGATGGCAGCTCTTTCTTCGGTTGTTAAATCAACTACTTTGTCATAAAATCCAGGGATCGTAATTTTTCCATCCTCGTCAATCAACGAAGCTATCATTTTAGAAAGAACGTTAACAGGGTTTGCTACAGCACCGCCATATACTCCCGAATGCAAGTCTATTGCCGGGCCATGAACTTCAACCTCAACATAACTCAATCCACGTAAACCTACCGTTATCGAAGGGACATCTTTCGCTATCATTGAAGTATCTGAAATTAGAACTACATCTGCTTTTAACCTTTCGGTGTTGGCTTTGCAAAATATTTCCAAATTGCTTGAACCTACTTCTTCTTCGCCTTCTATCATAAACTTAACATTACAAGGCAAGGAATTGGTTTGCATCATGGCTTCAAATGCTTTCAAATGCATAAAGAATTGTCCTTTATCATCACAAGCACCACGAGCAAAAATAGCTCCATCAGGATGGATGTCCGTTTTTTTGATAGTTGGTTCGAAAGGAGGTGTTTCCCAAAGCTCTAAAGGGTCAGCAGGTTGCACATCGTAATGTCCGTAAACCAATACCGTTGGTAAACTATCATCAATAATTTTATCAGCATAAACAATTGGATAACCTGCTGTTTCACATATTTCTACGTTTTCAGCTCCCATTGATTTTAAGTTATCCGCTGTCCATTTAGCTGTTTTCAAAACATCATTGGCAAATTGTGGATCAGCACTTACTGAGGGCATTCGTAACAATTCAAACAATTCATCTAGAAATTTTTGTTTGTTTTGTTCGATGTAATTATTGATGTTGCTCATATTTTTATATAGGTTATATTGGTTAATTAAATTTATTCTTCTTCTGAGCTACTTCCCATTTGGTTGGTACGGTGCAACTCATCAAATAAACTATCTACTTTAAACATTTCATCTAAAGTTTCATCAAGATAGATTGCAATATTTGGTATTCTTCTCACATGTTTTTTAATTCTATGAGCTAAGGCTTTTCTAAGGCTGTTTTCTTCCAACTGAACCATCTTTAAAATAGACATTTTATCTTCAGTATTATAAATCGACAAATAGATTTTAGCGATTCCTAAATCAGAAGTCATTTTCACTTCAGTTACCGTAACAACGGGCCCTGAACCATAAATATAATATCCTTCTTGGGTGAAAATTACGCCCATATTCCTTCTTACTATCTCAGCTACCTGCCTTTGTCTTTTAGATTCTTTCATCTGTTTATATTATTAGACTTTTTTGTCCGATGGAATTTTTATTTATAAAATAATCATTCCTTAAGTGTTCAATAATTTCTTTTTATTGTCAAGAAATTGCATTTTTTAAATTATACACAAAAGTATTCATTTTTTTGATTCAATTGGGCGATTTTTTAATCACAAGAAAGCTATACAATAAATTGATAATATTGCCATCAACAGCCCTATTATTTTTATCCTATTTAATTTCTCACCAACAAACAATACGCTAATCAGAGCAGATGCTAAAATAATTCCTACATTATTAATCGGAAAAACAACAGAACCTTCCCATCCATTTCCTAAACTTCGCATCAAAAAATACATGGAACCAAAATTTACGATTCCTAAAATAATTCCTCCTACTATCTCTTTTCGAGTAAACCCACTAAGTTTTTGTTTAGGATTGAAAAGTAAAAACAACATCCCATAAACACCAGCAGAACCAAACAATAATGCTAAAAATTGAGGGTCTCCACTTTGGTCTAAAACTTTTAATTCACAATATTGAAGAACAATTTCTATACAACCAGCTATTCCCCAAGTACCTAATGCCAATAATGTTAACACTAACCAAGAATCTTTGGTTTTAGTTTCTTTTTCTGAAGATTGCCAGCTTGATAACACAATTGAGATAGCCGCCAAAACTAATCCGATTATCTTGGGAATAGTAACAATTTCGTTGTAGCAATAAAATGCAAAAAGGACAGACAAGAGGATAGACATTTTTTGTAAAATGGCAGCCACTGTCAAACCAAGCTTCTGAGTTACTATCGCAACTAAATTAAAACCTCCTATAAATAAAATTCCCGTACCAATGGCAAAGAAGAAGTATTCTTTCTCCCAAAAATTTGAGGCGATAGGCATATCTCCATTCACCAAACCACCGACTATAATACAAACAAAATAGTTGATGATAATTGCATGTAAATTTTTGATTCTATTCTTCCCAAAATATGAAAAAATAACGCCCAAAAGCGTTGAGCATAGAATACTCATCACCAAATATATCATAGTCTTTTTTTAAGGACTCAAAAGTACGCAAGAAGGCATTGAAAAACGAATGAATGCATTCATTCAGGAACTAAATTTTATTAAAAAATGTTGAGCATAACATAAAAAACCAAGAACGAATACATACAATCAAACTTTAATCAAACTTACACTTACCTAACTATGAGACTAATCATATTTATACTATCTCTCATTTTTTCAATTTCATCCTTTGCTCAAAGTAGTTCTGATTTATATGCAGAGGCTATCAAGTTTGCCGAAAAGAAAAAATATAAAAAAGCATTAGAAAATATAGATAGAGCTATTGTAAAATCACCTTTTAATGCTCGTTTTTTTGAAAAAAGAAGCATTTATTGTCTTTATTTGAGTAACTGGGAAGAGTCGCTAGGATCTCTACATACTGCTATACATTTAATGCCCGATTCTACAGGTTTGTATATTACTCGTGCTAATATTTATGATATATTGAATCAATTTAAAGAGGCAGAATTAGATTTTACCGCAGCTATCGAAATAGCAAAAACGGATTCCCTAAAATCGGATTACTATATGCTCAGAGGTGGATATAAAAGTAAATATAGAAATTATGTAGGAGCGGAATTAGATTTGTTAAAATCATTGGAAATAAACCCCAAAAATCTTGGTGCACTCAATAATATGGCTATGGTCATGGATAGGTTAGGCAAAAAAGAAGAAGGTTTTGCTTATTTAGAAAGAGTTATCAAATCTGACCCTAATTTTATACCTGGTTATATTAATCTTGGTTTTAAATATCAACAAATTGGAAATCACAACAAGGCCATTAAATATTTTCATCGAGCAATCAAAATATCTCCTAACGAGCCACTCATTTACAGCAATATGAGTTTTAGTAAATTACAAAAAGGAAATATAAGAGGGGCTCTTAAAGATATTAATCGCTCTATAAAATTGTATCCTGCCAACTCATGGGCATATAAAACATTAGGGCAAATTTTAATCAAAAAAGGAAAAACTAAAGATGCTTGCGAGAACTTCTACCGAGCTATAGAACTGGGCTATGAACTCCAATATGGCGACGAAGTTCAAGAGCTAATAGAAAATAATTGTAACGAAATTAGTTTATAATTCAGTTTTTGCCATTAAATTAATTCTATTTAAAATAATAGACATTATATTGAGCATATTATCAAAAAACACTTCCTATGTTACGAATAGTAGTTCTTTTAATATGCTCAGTCTTTTTGAGTTGTTCTGATCAAAAATCAACAAGTACGGATAGTAAGGAACTTCGACATGTGGTTTTGTTTTCTTTCAATGAAACGGTAAAACCTGCCGAATTAAAACAAATCGAAGACGCATTTGAAGCATTGCCTTCAAAAATAAAAGAAATTAAGGATTTTGAATGGGGATTAAACAATAGTCCCGAAAAATTAAACAAAGGCTTTACGCATTGCTACTTACTAACATTTGACAGTGAAGGAGGTAGAGCTATCTATTTGCCTCATCCCGCACATAAAGCCTTTGGTGATTTATTAACACCTCATTTAAAAGATGTTTTGGTTGTCGATTATTGGACAAATTAACAAGTTTCTACAATCATCGAACTCGCTCCGCCTCCGCCATTGCAAATAGCAGCACATCCAACTTTTTTACCTCTATTTTGAAGTGCATGCACCAAAGTAGTTAAAATTCTTGTACCAGAACATCCCAATGGATGCCCTAAAGAAACAGCACCTCCATTTACATTCACTTTGTTTTTATCTAATTTAAATGTTTCTGTAAATGCCATCGTAACCACAGAAAAGGCTTCGTTCACTTCAAACAAATCAATATCATCTACAGAAATATTGGCTCTTTTTAGAGCAATAGGCATTGCTTTTGTTGGTGCAGTAGTAAACCATTCAGGTTCATGAGCGGCATCCGCAAAACTTATTATTTTAGCTAATGGTTTCAATCCTAATTTATCAACTTGTTCCTTTGAAGCTAAAATAATGGCAGCTGCACCATCATTAATCGTTGATGCATTTGCGGCTGTTACTGTTCCATTTTTCCCAAAAGCAGGTCTTAGTTTAGGGATTTTTTCAAATTTCACATTTGAATACTCTTCGTCTTTGTCCACCACGACATCTCCCCTTCTAGAAGAAATTGTTACTGGAACAATCTCGTTATTAAATGCTCCACTCTCTGTTGCTTTTGCAGCTCTTTTATAACTTTCTATGGCAAATTCATCTTGTTGTTCTCTCGTAAAACCAAATTTTTCGGCAGTAGCGTCTGCATAAACGCCCATCATATTGTGTTGGGTAGCATCTTTAAGTCCATCCTGAACCAAA
>CALAJP010000307.1 GCA_937922815.1 uncultured Saprospiraceae bacterium | reverse complement strand
TAAAGCCAATTCTATAAAACCAAGTACAACTTTGACAGTAGTCATCCAACCTCCTGATTTAGGTAAGGCACTCATCATACCTGGGAAAGCTGCAAATAGTGCAAATGGTAATGCTAATGCTAACCCAAAACCTCCCATTCCTGCAGTCAATTGCCATGCTCCTCCTTCTGCTGTTAATGCTCCCGCTAATAATGAACCTAAAATAGGTCCAGTACAAGAGAACGAAACCAAAGCTAGGGTCAATGCCATGAAGAAAATACCAATTATTCCACCAGCACTTTCGGCAGAAGCTGATTTGTTTTGCCAGCTTGAAGGTAGTCCAATTTCAAAATATCCGAAAAACGAAATTGCAAATACAATAAAGATTATAAAAAAGACTACGTTCAAACTTACACTCGTAGAAATATCATTAAAAATATTGGGGTCAACCGAACCTAATAAATGGAACGGGATAGAAAACAACAAATACACTCCTGCAATGAATGTTCCGTACAATATAGCGTTGCTAATTCCTTTTGCTTTGGACTCCGAACCTTTCGTAAAGAAAGAAACTGTCAGTGGAATCATAGGAAAAACACAAGGCGTAAGCAAAGCAACCAAACCTCCTAAAAAGCCTAATAAAAATAATTTCGATAAATTAGAAGTTGATAAAATCGCTTCATTACAAGAACCATCAGGAGCACCTATTGCTATATTATTTAATTCCCCTGGGAATAATCCGCCATATTTGATTTCTCCATTATTGGTCTGAGAAGGAGTGTTTTGTGCTGGCTTGTCACCAATAGAATATTCTTGAGTACCGAAGTTAAATGAAAAGGGTACGCCTGTTGGGGGTAGGCATTGTGCATCATCACAAACCATAAATTCAATTTCCCCTTTGATGGCTTTGTTTACATCTGTTACGGTAACTACTTGAGAAAATACGGCACCTTCCTTAAACTTGGTAACTTCCATATCAAAAACGGGGTCTAAACCCGATTTTTTGATAATGCCATTTTCAGTAGCCTTTTCTTTCTTGGAAACATTACCATTTTCAAGTAAAATAGAAGTAGCAACAGGGCCATCTTCACTATCCAAAAACTGGCTATAAATAGCCCATTTTTCTTTTAATTTAACCAAAAGGTTAATTTGGTATTGATTGTCTGCTATTTTTTGAACATCGTAATTCCAAACATAAGGCTCAACTATTCCGCCTTGAGGTTGGGGAATTTTAGCCGAAGAAACGTGATTTTTTAAAGTTCCTAACACATCTACATTAGTTGTTTTAGTCGCTTCTTCTTCTTTTGTCTCAGGCTTCTTTTCTTTTTGTTTTACTTTGACCGTAGGTGAAGTTTTATTAGAGGTAGAAACTTCTTTTTGTACAACTTTTTCAATTACTTTTTTAGTGGGTTCAACGATCTTTTGAATCGGTTTTTTGACCTCTACTTTAGGAATTGCTTCTTTTATTACCTCTTTTACTACTTCATTTTTTTTTTTAATACTATTGAAAATTCCTTTTCGGTAGGCGGTAAACAACGAGCATCATCACAAACCATAAATTCTATATATCCAGTAACGGGCTTACTATAATCTTTTACGGTTACTTTTTGTGTAAAAACTGCTTTTTTATAAAATTTGATAACGTTCATTCCAAACATATCATCAAACCCTTCTTTTCTGTTGGTTTCAGATTCTTTGGCTTTGCCGTTTAATTCAAAATGGCTTCCTGTTTCAAAATTAAAACTGGTAGGAATAGGTCCATCTTCTCCAATATTTTGAGAATAAACCGCCCATCCGTCATCTAAAGTTGCTGTAAATGTAATTTCAAACTCATCTCCGCTAATATGCGTAGTTTCGTTAGCCCATTTACAAGGCGTTAAAATCTGACTAAATGCAGTCGTAAAAGTGAATAAACTTACTAGTAATAAAAGATATGATTTCATTATCTACTTTAAAAATTTCTTAATGTGTTAGGTTGAATCTATTTAGAACGTAGTCTTCTCGGATTTGTTTTTTGTGAGTGCAAAAATAAGTTAAAAAGTACTAATAAGTTTAACAACGGGCTTTCTTTTTCTTTTTGCCCAACCTTCCTTTGTATTCTACCTTCTGAATATATTCCGTGGCCAATGGAACTTTACAGGCAATTTGTCCTACATCTACGCTAACTTTTCCTATCGTAGAACCAACCTTTTTTGCTTTCTCTGTCAATGAAACAATCTGGCTTCCTGTAGCAATTACAAAGCCATTTTTGGCAAATCGAACCCTATTTTGCGATTCATGTATATTTCCAGCTACCTCATCTAATAAACTTGAATATTTTTCAATATCAATACCTTCATCTGGAGTGACGGTAGCCCAAAATGATAAGGTTGCCCAACCTGCCGAAGCAATATGTTCTTTATCTGATTGAATCCATTCTAAAGCCAATTCATATCCAAAAGGGCAGTCTGCTGCTGTCCAAGCCACGGCATATTCACTCAAATAATACCAATATGCTTTATTAGCCCAGTCTCTCAATTCTTCTTTTGTAATCTTCTTTTCATCAGCAATCAAACTGGCAAGGTACATGGCATCACTATTCCCTGTTTCGTATAATTGAAGGGACAATTCGTGATTTTTCTTCGTTTTCTTAACGATTTTCTTTAAATCTTGGACTTTTACGCCAAAAAATGGCTCTTTAGCTCCATGCTTTAGATAAACAGATTTAGTTTGTTCGTTGCCATAATCTTCTAATTCTGTCATTACTTCTTGTAGGGTCATTGGTTAACGTTTTATGAGTTAGTTTTTTCTTTTTTAAAAACAAATACAACAATGGCAAGAACGGGAATAACAAATAATAACAAATACCTCCAATCAAATGAAGGTTCTTGAATATCTTTTAATCCAAAACTTTGAGTAGCGGAAGTGGTAAGGTATTTATTCCCTTCAAAAATATGGTGGTTAAGATGTTTTTCAGAAATATTAAACAACATCGTATTCGTTACATGTGCAATATCATTTCCTTCATAGGTAAAAAGAAAATTACTCTGGTGCGAATGTCCTCTTTGTTTTAATTGCTTTATGTCCAATAGAGGCAGTTGCTCATTTTGAGTATTCTTAATAATTATATTCTTTTGAACATATTCGAAAAATACATCAACAAATTCACCTTTATTTTTAGGGTCTTTCAGCCGAGGTGCGTATTCAAAAATAGCATTTTTCAAGAACCAAGCAAACTCTGCTTCTATTAAAGTTTGACTGCCCTCTACCCTTACCTTATAATGCGATTCATCGGGGTTATGAGCAAATGAAACGCTCGTACATGAGAGTAAGAAAAGGATTGTAAAAAGTGTTTTCATACGTTTTGATTTGTTTGAATCGTAAAATAGTAAATTTTAAAAACATATCGACATATCTATAAAAAACATATTTACTTCCATCAAAAACTAAAGGAAATTCACTCGTAAAACTCTCAATAAAATCAAAGTATGGGTTTAATCATTCTCGATTATCAATGTTATACCTATAGAGCTAAGAATATGGGTGAATGAGTTTAACATTACACTTGACTTTTAAAGATTGTTTGATGAAATTTACTCTGCCATATTAAGATTGTTAAAGTTTTATCGTTTGGAAATTTTATTACACTGTCTTTTGTTATGGTACTACACTTACAACCAAATTTAACTATGAACAACAAACTTACTCTTGCTTTCCTGTGCCTACTATGTGTTTTTTCAAGTTCGGTATATTCTCAAACAGATTACTTTATGCTTTCGAATGGTTGTTTTCTACATCATGGTGATAGCATTTATATAGACAACTGTATCGATAATAGTGTACCAAGCGTTAAAAACCAAGGTTATTTAGACGCTAATCAGAATTTTTTATTTGCCATTAAAGAAACTGAATTTTCTAATCAATACATAAATGCTGACACCACCTTCACCTTACCTGGTGATGGTTTTTTGTTTACCAATGACCTAATTCCAAGCAGCTATACCGAAAAATCTTTTAGGTTATTGACCGATGAAGGCGAATATATCTACAATAATGAAACTAAAGAGTTAAACCATACCCCAGGGGGTTATAGTTATTTTGGCAGTTTAATTTTTGATGGGCTATGCGGAGACCACTGGAGAATTCAATCGTTTTTGGGAACAACTATTGGCGTAAACCATTACAGTGGCAATCAAAAATTAGGAGAAACTGCAAATGTAGAATTAACCGAAGGTAATACATTAGTAATAACTGCGAATAGCGAAAGGGATTTAATTGCCGTTTCTTCAGCTACTTTTTCTGATAATTTTATTAACCTTTTCCAGTTTGATATAGAATCAGGACAATTAGAGTTATTAAAACAACAACAAGTAAACCGTAGGTCAAGCAGTTTTGAGCAATTAATGTTCTCTGGAAGTCAATACCTCTATAGCTTCGACTATGAACGAAAGACCCAAATAATCAGAAAATACGCAATACCAAGCTTGGAATTAGTTGAAGAACACGAAGTTCCTTCTTTTAATTTTGGTCAGGAAAATATGTTTATGATAAAAAATAATAAAGAAGAAGTTTTTCTGTATAGCATTAATGATAACGATATTAAATTATTTGACATCGAAGGGAATTTCATCAGGGTGCTTTTGTTTAAATCCGATAAAGGCTACGAACCAGAATATGAAAGACTAAATTCAATAACTAGATTTCTTTCAGCAAATCACAGTAACCCAAGACCAGAAAATGTAATCAGAGAAACTGCTTTTCCGATGGATTCAACTCTATGCTCTCCATATCAACATATTCCATTCTATGATGATGCAAACTATACATGGAGTGATGGAAACACTAATCCTAATCGTGATTTTGATAAATCAGGAGAATATTGGTTAGAAATAGAAAGAGGAACTTGCGTTAAACGAGATACTTTTCAACTGCACGTAGAAACCAAGATAGATGCTCTACCTAGCGACACAATAGCCTGCGATTCTGTCCAATTAGGTTTTGGTGCGGTAGATTCTGTTTTCATCAATCACCAAAAACTAAATCAATTTCCACTTAAATTAGGCGAAGGAAAATACGCTATTGAACGTTTTTTAGGGGTTTGTCAAAGCATTGATACTTTCACAGTAACAATTCCCACACTTCCCGACTTGAAAGATACCATCATTTGTAAACTCGAAGATTTTAAATTACCTACCGAACAAAATATTCAGTTCAGATGGTTGCAAAACCCTATTCAATTATCATCATTTGGCAAAAATATAGTTGAGCTGAATAAACAGGGCTGTACTAAAATAGACACTTTTGTTATCAGTCCATCATTGAGCAATATTGATATGCCTAAAGACACTAGTATTTGCGAAGATTGGGTTATTAAAATTTCGAATCCAGAAGGTGCTCAACTGCGTTGGGAAAATGGATTCCAATCCAATACTCGTGTTTTTAATGCGACAGGACAATTCTGGATAGAACGAGAAAATCAAAATTGCATATTAAGAGATTCTATAAATATTGAGAAAATTGATTTTAATCTTGTCTCAAATCTCAATTTTGACCTTTGTGAAAATGAAAAAATTAATTTCCCTGCCCTCAATTACGATTACATTAAGATTGGCAATACAGATTTTTCTCAATTCATAGCCCAAACGGGAACATTCCCTCTTAACATCGAAAAAAATGGCTGTATTCTCGATACGAATATTGTCATTGAAATAAAAACAGAGGGAATCTCTCTCCTACCTTCGGATACTACGGTCTGTGATTTATCACAATACGAAACCGACCTTTCCAGCTTCGATAACATCGAATGGGCTGATGGAAATATTGATATGTTCAGAACTTTCGAGGCTTATGGAGAGTACGGAATTACGGCTACTTATCAAGGTTGTGAAATGAAAGATAGTTTTATGTTGAATTACGATTCTGAATGTAATTTTATCGGTGTTCCCAATATTTTTAGCCCTAATGGAGATGATAAAAATGATATTTTCAAACCCTTTTTATCAGATGCTTTGACTTACGAATTTAAAGTTTTTGATAGATGGGGAACACTAGTTTTTGAAACTCAAAACCCTACTGTCGGTTGGGACGGAAA
>CALAJP010000306.1 GCA_937922815.1 uncultured Saprospiraceae bacterium | reverse complement strand
TCGATTTATCCTTTATCTTTTCGATTTGTAATTCACGTTCTGTTTTGGTTTCACAGCTCTGAAATGATAGTGTCAAAATTAGAAGTCCTAAAAGTTTATTTTTCATCGGTTAGTTTTTTTTAGCTTGCAGGTAACGGTCTTGTGTATGAAACGTAGCGTGTAAATAGACGCTAACTTTTCGGATTTAGCACGAGCCGATTTTTTTATTTTTATGTTTAATTTACTTTTCTAAATATAACCAAATAAAAAAATTGGCGTACTCTGTAAATATACAAAAACCACTTAGAAAGCCTTTATTAGCTATGTTTTATACACGTTGTTGTGCATAGTGCTTTTTCCGTTCAGATTGGTTTTCCGAAGTTTGTTTTTTGGTTCGGATTGAGCGTTGGCAAGACATACTCTTTTGCAATTTTTGGCTTGAGCATTGACTGTAGCGAATTGCAAATGTGTATGGCTTTGAGCGTTGGCATTCTCGTTATTAATTTATATTCAATTTTGGTGTTCCTGAATTCGGTTCCTCAACTGGTTTTTCAAATTTCATAATAATAGGCATTGGAAAATCGACACCAGTTACAACTGCTTCTCCCTCTCCTAGAATAGGTAAGAAGTCTAATGTATTTTTATTAGCTGTACTACAAGCACTACTTATTGCTTCTTTGTCGTTAAAATTTATTAGTCTATGAACTATGAAAGTTCCCATTTGACTTAATGTGCCTTTAGGAATATCTCTTGGCATTTGAGTAGCTATACATAAAAACAGCCCATATTTTCTGCACTCTTTAGCTATTGAATCGAAGGCGTCTAAAGGTTTAGATTCAAAATACTCATCTTTGATAGATTTGTTTAAAAATTGATGAGCTTCGTCAATTAAAACAACAACTGGTGAATTTTCAAAATCTCTATTTCTAGCCTTATTCAAGAGGTATTTTCCAATTGCATTCACTAACGTTTCTCTTACCTGAAAATCGTACTTGACATCTTTGAGATTTAGTCTCAATAGCTTGTCTTTTTTATTATCAACTGAAATGAATTCATCAATTAAGTCTGTTATGTCATTTTCTTTCTTTTCTTCTTGAAATCCGAATACTTGATTTAGTTCAGGTGTATTACCTAAATTGTTTACTCTAGAAATTAAACTCACACAATAAGACACATCGTTTTGAGATATATCTCCCCAAGTTGTTCCATTGTCCCAAACGCATTCTTCGTTTAATTGTCTAGTGAGTTTCGAAAAATCAAAATCCGCCATTCCATTTTCGATAACTCCTATGTTTCTATAATAGAAAACTTCATAGGGTTTTTTATTACATCCTTTTTTCTTTATTAGTCCTGATTCCACAGGTATTTCTTTACCGTCAAATTTTAAGTTTTCTCCTTTACATAAACTCGCTATTTTTAATGACCTAATTGCTTCCATTAATTTAGGTGTTTGTGTTCGAGGCGAAGGTTTCAACATAAAAAACAAATCATCAATTGTTAACTGAGAGTAATGAAAAACACTTTCTCCATCTCCAATATTAATATTTTTTAAACCTTCATATTTGCCATTGTATTCGCCAGTTGCATCTATTAGTATTGCTTTATTTCCAGTTTTTATTAAAGCTTCTACTAGTTTACTAACAGTAAAACTTTTTCCTCCACCAGTTGTTCCTACAACTGCACAATGTCTACCAAAAATGGATTGTAAATTAACTTTCACATCAATATTTGGACTTGATACTAAATGGCCTAGATTTACTGCTGTAATATTCTCTTCATTCTTAATTCCAAATCTTGACATATACTCTTGGACTAAATCTCCAGAACTCACAAAAACTTTAGCACCTATATTTGGATATGTAGTTAATCCTTTTTTTACTGTTAATGGGTCGTATAAATCAAAGGATAAAAGTATTTCAATTTTACCTGAAGGATGAAATTCACTAGTCTGAAATGCTTTTTCACTTAATGAAAGTCTTTCTGATTCTGGAAGTAATAATTCAGTTATTCGCCCTAGAAATCCATATTTACTACCTTCAATTACAACAAAACTACCAACTAAACCACCATTAAATTCTTTTCCATAATGAGTAAATCCATTTAATAAAACCGATGATGGAAAATGCACTTTTACGTATTGAGGTAGAACTTGATTAATATAACCAAGAAAATATTCGTGCCTAAATGGATTAATCTTTTTACTATCCATTATTTAAGTTTATCGATTGATGATTGAAATTTTCATAGGTTTTTATTTCTGGGTAGTGTTTAGCAAATTCTGTAAAAGTTTCTGATGTGATTAGAATTCTTTCAGATTCCTCAGCTACCTTTTTGATTTCGCATAATGATGATGAAATATTTTCAGATTCAAAACCTGGGTCAATTGAAGCAAGTCTGAATCCTGGATTTTGATTTAAAGCCTCTTCGATAGCTGCATTTATGTGTTTGTCATTAAAACTATAACCAATACATATTAATAAGGTGTCATTATTCTTTCTAAGATTTCTTTGAAATCTTGCCATCATTTCAAAAAATGGTTGACCATAAGAATCTTCATATTTAGCATCTCTAGGATACACCATTAGTGGTTTTTTCGGACTATTATTAATTTTGACTTTTTGGTCAAAATTATCACGTTCCCAATTTAAAGAACCGTGTAGTTTATGAAGATGAAAAACTCTTTGAATAAAGTTGTCCTCTTCTTTTAGCTTACTGCCTTCTCTTTGTACAATATCATAATCGAAGTACCTTCCACTAAATGTCCTAGGAAACGTGAACGAAAAGCCATCAACTACAATTGCATTTACTTTTGTTGCAGCATATTCAAATAGCAAATCATAGTTGAGCGTGAAAATTTTAATTCTTGGATTTGTTTGTTTGCGTTGCAATAATTTTTCTAGAAACGTCTTGTGAGGAAAATTATCAGAAGGTGCAGGAATGGTACATTTGTCTTTTATTAATTTAAAAATTTCATCTTTAATATCAGATAGTTGCTTTTTATTACCTCCAATTTTTATTTCTACATCTTCAATGAATTTACTGTAACCTTCAATGTGAGAAAGTAATGCTTCTAAATTTTTTTCCTCTGATTCAAATTTTACAGCTTCACGTATTATTTTGAAACCGTCAATTTCTGGATTGTCCTCTGTTTTATCAATTTTGTACTTTTTTTCTGTTTCGTTCCATAATTGCCACATAGAAAGTCCACCAACGTCCATTGAGGAACCAGCACCTGATAAAACAAGTAGATTTTTAAATGGCTTTTTGAAAAAGTCCGTATAAATTCTCCTTTTCTCTTTGTTGGCATCTGCTAATGTTGGTTTTATTGGTTTACCTTCATCATCTTTTTTACTGAAAGGTTTTAGGTCATCAATGGATGTCAGTTCTCCTTTGTCGAAAACAGGATTTTTTACTTTAAGTTGATTTGCTTTTCCATTCAAGAGAATGTATTTCCATATTTCTTCCATTGTTGACTATTGGTTTAATCGTTTTGAGCGTTGGTAAGAAACAGCTCTTTTGGTTTTTTCAGCGTTGGCTTATGTGTTGGCAAAAAACCAAATGTGCTGTTTGTGCGGTTGGCTTTTTTAGTTCAAATGTTCAATTTTTGCATTATGCACAACACATAAATATATGCGTATATTTTATAGTTTTTCCTAAGATAACATTTTATTCGAATACTTTATAAATAGTAGAAATACTAAAAATACCTGTACAGGTATTTTTAGTATCAAAAATCATATATTTACCTTTTTT
>CALAJP010000305.1 GCA_937922815.1 uncultured Saprospiraceae bacterium | reverse complement strand
TTTATTTGAAATTTCCTGATGCAGATTCTACAATCAATGGTGTAATTTATGTTGTTGATAATAATAATGATACGGTATTAATTGAAAGAACTTTTAATGTTTCTGTTTCTTCTGATTTGACAGAAGTTACTGAATTGAAAGTCTATAATAATGCTGGAGCGAACTTCGGTGGATTAGATTTAGACGGGGTTAATGGTCCTGTTGTAATTTCTTCTACTCAAACTGCTGATGTAGAATTGACTAATGAAACGACTTCTACTCAAGCTGGTGATGGTCAATTTGATAAAAAGTTACAAGCAGCTGCAGGAGTTACTTTGAAAAAAATTACTTCTTCTGATGTAGAAGGGTTTACTTATAGCTCTACTTCTACTCATACAGCTTTAGAGTCGGCTTATACTTCAGCTACGACTGCTGAAATTGCTTCAGGCTCTAAAACAGATGTTTTGATTAAAGATGATATGTATATTGTTAAGAAAGGTGATTCTTATTATTTATTGTTAATAACTAATATCGTAGAAACACCAACAGTAGGTGACAATAATGATTATATTGAATTGTCAGTAAAATACAAAAACTCTTAATATTAATTAAGTAGTATTAAGAATAATATTTAAAAGGGCAAGTTCATTTTTTTGAGCTTGCCCTTTTATTTGTATCCATTTGTATGTATATTTATAGTTCTAAAACTATGAAAAATAGAGTGATACTAACGCTTTTGTTGGTATTACCCTCAAAAAAACAAACACACACAACATACTACATAATGAGAAACAAAGATAATTTAGAAAAATTATTTGGGGATAGTTTACAAGAATCCTCAGGTATACTCCGCTCGTTAGCACATCCGCTGAGATTAAAAATTTTAAAAATTTTAGACAACGAAGGCTCTCTTTCCGTTCATGAAATCAAAGAACGTTTAGGCGTAGAGCAATCTGTAACCTCAACACATTTAGGTATCTTACGAATGTCAGGTTTAGTGACTCCGCAAAGAGATAAAAAGTACATTTTCTATACCGTTAATTACAATAAATTATCAAATTCTGTCGGAGCCATTTCCAAGCTAGAAAGTGAAGAAGAATTTAGTCCTGATTAAAATGATTCCAACCTTGAGCTATGATAGGGTGAATATTTCCTTTTACAGTATGAAGCTTTATTTTTTCAGACTGTGGAACAATTTCACCAGCAATATAGATATCGGGTAAGAATTTAACTTTATCAATTTCGGAAGGAGAAATAGTGAACAATAATTCATAATCTTCACCTCCACTTAGTGCTGTAGTGATTGGATCCATATTGAATTCAATGGCTTTCATCTGTGTGTCATTATGAATAGGGACACCCGATTCTTCTATAAACGCACCTACCCCCGATTGACTACAAATATGGTATAACTCTGAGCCTAATCCATCAGAAATATCTATCATAGAAGTAGGAACTAATTGATTTTGAGCCATCATCTCAATTACATCTTTTCTAGCTTCAGGCCTTAATAATCTTTTTATGAGATAGTCTTGTTTATCAAATTCAGGTTGGAGCGTAGGAGAAGCCAAAAAGACTTGTTTTTCACGTTCCAAAATTTGTAAACCCAAATAAGCAGCACCTAAATCTCCTGTAATACAAATCAAATCTCCTAATTGTGCTCCTGAACGATAAGCAACTTTTCCTTTTTGACCAACACCAATAGCGGTGATACTGATAACCAATCCTTTGAGTGATGAAGTCGTATCTCCCCCAATTAAGTCTATATTATATTGGTCGCAGGCCATTTTTATGCCTTCATAAAATTCTTCAAGAGCTTCTACTGAATAGCGATTTGAAATAGCTATACTGACTGTGATTTGCTTGGGAATTCCGTTCATAGCATAAATATCGGATAGGTTGACAACTACAGATTTATAACCCAAATATTTAAGTGGAGTATATACCAAATCAAAGTGAATACCTTCCACTAACATATCTGTAGAAACTAAACTAACTTCGTCCGTATTTTTATCAATAACAGCAGCGTCATCACCTACACCGTAAAGTGTAGAACGGTTTATTTTGGTTTTAAAGTTATTTGTTAGATGATTTATTAAACCAAACTCTCCTAGTTTATTTACATCGGTTCTTTTTCCACTTTCCATATTAGTTGTATATGCTTTTTTCTAAAAAAACAAAGATAAGTTTATAGCCATTAAGGAAGGTAATCATTCGGTCATTTAATATTCAAAATGAGCATTATGTAGCATAATCGTGCTTTTTGGGGTCATTATAATGATTGAATTTTTATTTGATAATCTAGGGTCATTTAAGTATCTGTCTATTTGTCGAAACTTAGAGCCTTATAAAGCGTATTTATGTAAATAACCCCCTGTATCATAATTAGACTAACTACCGTTTTTATGAAAATAAAACAACCTTTTTGCCATATCTTTTGCTTGAAAACATTACTTTTTCATACTATTTTGTTTAGTAGTTTTTTACTAAATGCTCAGTCTGTTACGATTGTCGATAATAATGTCAATAATAATCCGATTACAGAATTGACAGGGCATTGTACAAATGGTACGCCTGCTTCGCGTAGTCTAAATGCTTTTTTTAATTATGAAGTTCATTGGGAGGGAGATGGAGTTAATTCTGTAAGATTATTGTTAGATGGAGTAAACCAAGGAACTTTTACAACGTCACCTATTACCTCGCTTAGTATTACGAATTCTCCGTTATCTACTAGGGTACTTACGATTGAGTCAGTAACGAATCCTTTGGTTAATTACTCTGTGGATTTAGAAGTTAAAGATTGTGTAAGTTTTATACCAAAAGAGTTTGTTGGAGCTGTAAATGCAACACGTAGTAATATATACACATTGCCTACTACAGATGTAGATAATATAGTAGAGAATATTTATATTGAAGTAGTAGGAGGAGGTGGAGGAGGTGGAGCGAAAGGTTTATCTGCGAGTAATGGTGGAGCATCTGGAGGGGGAGCTGCTGGAGGGGGATCATATAGTACTTTGGCGGTTTCTGCGGGTGATGTTTTTAATCTAACACTAGGGAGTGGAGGTCTAAGAGGGCGAAATAATAATAATCAGAGAACTGGTCGGAATGGAGGTTCTACTGTAGCACAAAGAAATGGAGGAGCTGCTAACATTTTACATAGAGTTTCAGCATCGGGGGGACAAGGAGGAGCTCCTGCACGTACTAATCGTAATGCTGCTAGAAATTCAACAGGAGGAGCTAGAATTATAGGGCAAAATGCATTTAGAGGTGCTAATGGAGGAAACAATTCTACGAGGGGAACAGGTTTTTCTGGCATTTATTTTTCGGGAACTAATAATACGAT
>CALAJP010000304.1 GCA_937922815.1 uncultured Saprospiraceae bacterium | reverse complement strand
TAAGCTTTATTGCTCAAAACGAATTAACTTTAGTGAAAGCACTGACCCAAGAATCGTTTGAATCTTATTTATTTGCACTGATGGATTTGAGTTTATCAAATGCTACACGAGCCAGAATCTCATCAAGTTTAAAAGCATTCCATTTTTTTTTAACTTACAGTAATTATATTGATGATAATATAGTGTGGGAGATTCCTACGCCTAAAACATTCAACAAATTACCCGTAGTATTGTCGCATCATGAAATTGAATTGTTGATGGATAGTATAGATTTATCGCTACCAAATGGACATAGGAACAAAGCTATTTTAGAGACATTATATGCCTGTGGTTTAAGAGTTTCAGAGCTGGTAAATCTAAGTTTAGATAATATTTACGAAGATTTAGGTTTTATTAAAGTGATTGGTAAGGGGAATAAAGAACGATTGATACCTATTTCTAATCACACCCTGAAATTTATCAACCATTATAGAACAGCTTATAGAAATAAGATGAAAAACATAAAAAAAGAAGCTCAAAACATTCTTTTTTTGAATAGGAGAGGAGGAGGACTATCAAGAGTAATGGTTTTTAATATTGTAAAAGAAGCGGTTACTAATGCAGACATAAATAAAAACGTTAGCCCACATACTTTTAGGCACACATTTGCAACGCACTTAGTAGAAGGAGGAGCAGACTTAAGAGCTGTTCAAGAAATGTTAGGGCATGAATCCATTACGACAACCGAAATTTATACGCATTTAGACATGTCTTATCTCAAAGAAACTATTTTAATGTTTCACCCTTCAAATAAAAAAAGCGAAAATAATTAATTCTATTTTAGTAATTTGTAGTCTATATTTATAGAGGTTTTGGCAGTATGAATTATTAGATTAAATACCGTTTTTAAAAACGAATATCAAAAATAGAGAAGGTGATACAAAATTATAAAGTAGGTGTTTTAGGAGGTGGACAACTGGGAAAAATGCTATGTTTGACTGCTGGAAATTGGGATTTAGAAATCCATATTTTAGATAAAGATAAAACCCTTTCTGCAGCGAGTAATTATTGCCATACTTTTCATACAGGAGACTTTAATAATTATGATGATGTTGTTCGCTTTGGTAGTCAAATGGACATTGTTACTATTGAAATTGAACATGTAAATATCGAAGCACTAAAAAAAATTGAGAGCGATGGAGTCATCGTAATACCTCAGCCTACGATAGTTGAAATTATCAAGGACAAAGGATTGCAAAAGGAATTTTATAAAAGTAAAAACTTACCTACTTCTGCCTTTCAACTCTTTGATAATGAATTAAGCATTAAAAAGGCAATTGAAAAAGGTGAACTTAATTACCCATTTGTACAAAAGAGTAGAGAAATTGGCTATGATGGAAAAGGCGTCTCTATTATTAGAACAAAGAAAGATATATCCAAGTTAATACCTGCTCCCTCTGTTGTAGAAGACTTAGTCCCTATTCAGAAAGAAATTTCAGTAATTGTTGCTCGAAATACAGACGGAGATATTCAGTCTTACCCCGTAGTCGATATGGATTTTCACCCGACGGCGAATTTGGTGGAATACCTTTCCTGCCCTAGTCAAGTTCCTCTTTCTGTTCAACAAAAAGCAAAGGCGTTAGCAGAAAAAACGATAAAGTCCTATGGAATGTATGGCCTTTTGGCAGTAGAAATGTTTTGGACAACTTCTGATGAGTTATGGATAAATGAAGTTGCCCCCCGAACACATAATAGTGGTCACCACACTATTGATTTTAATAATTGTTCCCAATTCGAACAACATTTAAGAGCCGTATTGAATTTGCCTTTGGTAAAAATAGACGATCCTTTAGGCGTTGCAGTAATGGTTAATTTGTTAGGAAGTGAAGATAGTAATGGAGATGTTTATTATCAAAATTTTGATAAAGTTTTAAAGATGGATGGTGTTTACATTCACCTTTATGGTAAGAAAAAAGTAAGACCATATAGAAAAATGGGGCATGCTACGATTATTGCAAAAGATAGAAATACAGCATACCAGTTAGCAAATGAAGTCAAAGAAACCTTGAAAATAATAAGTAAATGAGCATTAAACCATTAGTAGGAATAATAATGGGGTCAGATTCTGACTTACCCGTAATGAAAAAGGCAATTGAGCCATTAGAGCAGAACGAAATTCCCTTTGAGCTGACAATTATTTCTGCTCATAGAACACCCGAGCGGATGATTGAGTATGCAAAAGGTGCTCACAAGCGAGGATTGAAAGTTATCATCGCGGGTGCTGGCGGTGCTGCTCATTTACCAGGAATGGTAGCTTCTTTAACACCTTTGCCTGTAATAGGTGTCCCTGTGTTATCCTCTAATTCTATTGACGGTTGGGATTCGGTACTTTCTATTTTGCAAATGCCTTCGGGAGTACCCGTAGCAACGGTGGCGTTAGACGGTGCTCACAATGCAGGTTTGTTGGCTGCCAAAATATTAGGAACAAGTGATGATAATATGCTTGTGAAAATGGAAGACCACTTAGAAAATCTAAAAAGAAAAGTAGAAAAAAAGATTCTAAATATAGCAGATTTAGGTTATGAAGACCCCTTGAAAAAATAATGAAGAAATCTTTCGAAGAAATTAAAACAGAGCTTGATAGATGGGTCAAAAAGTATAATCAACCCAATTTTGTGGAAAATGACCCTATTCAAATTCCTCACTTGTTCTCAAATCCTCATGATATTGAAATAATAGGATTTTGGACAGCTATCTTGGCTTGGGGGAATCGTAAATCTATCATTAAAAGTGCAAAACGATTGGTTGAATTAATGGACGGTGCTCCTTACGATTTTATTATCAATCATAAAGAAGAAGATAGAAAAAGGTTTTTGGAATTTAAACATAGAACGTTTCAACCAACGGATGCACTTTATTTCTTAGATTTTTTTCAGCGATTCTATTCTCAAAACTCATCTTTAGAGTCTATTTTTATAGACAAAGATATAAAGCAAGGTTTAATAGACTTAAGGCATCATTTCTTTGATATTGATTACGCACCACAACGTACTCAAAAACATATCGCTTCTCCAGCCAAGAGGTCGACCTGTAAAAGGTTAATTATGTTTTTACGATGGATGGTTCGTGATGATAATAAAGGAGTTGATTTCGGGATATGGAAAAATATCGACCCTTCAGGCTTGTATATTCCCGTCGATGTTCATGTTGAAAAAATAGCTAAACAATTAGGCATTATTGATGCTACAATGAAAAGGGATTGGCGAATGGTTGAAAGTATAACCGAATTTGCTAAAAGCTTAGACAAGAAAGACCCAGCTAAATATGATTTTGCACTATTTGGAATGGGTGTTGATAAACCAAACTTATAATATTATTTTTTATTGATTCTAATAGTTTTAAAAACATAAGAATTTCCATTAAACGCTAATAAGGTGTACATTCTATAAGATATTCCATTTTTATTAAATTCTGAAATATAATACACTGTTGAGTCCCCTTTTGCAGAACCTTGATGCATTAATTTAAAATCATTGATATTAGAATTCATTAAAAAGTCGGATAAAATGGTTTTTGCATTTTCTTTATTATTGGCTTTGGGGCTATCAGGTAATGAAACCATCACGTCACGGTCTAAGTTTTGTTTCAGTACAGCAAAGTTATTTTGGCTAATACTAGCAAATTGAAAACTATTGTTTTGAGCCTGAATATTAGTTAATTGACCGAGTAATAATAAACTTAAAATCGCTAAATATTTCATTAGAGTCTTGTTTTGGGTTAGTAAATTCTAGTTGGTTTTAGTTACAGAACAATTTTGAGTAGCTAAATAGTTCTAACTTTTACAAAAATTAATAGATGTGCAGGTTCAGAGTGTTTTGAAATAAGACTATATTTTGTACTTTATGAATGTTTTTAATGCCGCAATTATTGTATTCGGTTGATTAATCTTTATTTTCCACTCATTCAATAAAAGTTACGTAACCCATTCATTTATGTTGAGTAGATTTAAAATTTAAAATTGCTTTAACTCATTATTAAAGTAATTAGAGCCATATTTTGATGACATTTTTACTATTTTGCTGTTATCAAAGAAGAACGAATAGTTCGGTTTATAAATTTTAAATGAAAAAAACATGTCAGGAAAGAAAGTTCTTTTAGCAATTTTAGATGGATGGGGAATAGAAAATAATCCAAAAATTAGTGCAGTCGCAGCAGCAAACACCCCATTTATGGATAAAGCAACTGCCGAAAACCCAAATAATACCTTGGTTACTTATGGAGAAGAAGTAGGATTGCCTGAAGGACAAATGGGAAATTCCGAAGTTGGACATTTAAATATTGGAGCAGGTCGAATTGTTTATCAAGACTTTGCAAAAATTAATAAATCGATAAGAGAAGGAGATTTTTTTGAAAATAGAATATTAACAGAAGCTTTTGAAAAAGCTAAAAATCAACCACAAGCCAAAGTCCATTTATTGGGACTCTTATCTGACGGCGGAGTACATTCACATATTAATCATTTGAAAGCACTCTGTAAAATGGGAGATAGCTATGGTGTTTCCACTAATATTCATGCTTTTATGGACGGAAGAGACACCGCTCCAAACGGGGGGCAAGGTTATGTAGAAGACCTCTTGGCGTATATAAAACCGATGAAAACGGTTGCTCTAGCAACTATGATAGGAAGATACTACGCGATGGATAGAGATTTGAGATGGGAAAGAGTGAAAAAATCCTATGATTTAATGGTTCATGGTGTTGGAACACCGACAACTGACTTTGTTGAGAGCTTGAGTAACTCTTACGAGAATGGTATCACAGATGAATTTGTAGAACCATTGGTTAATAAATCTCTAAAAGAAAATTCGAACATAAAAGAGGGCGATATTGTAATCTTTTTTAATTTTAGAACAGATAGACCCCGACAGATAACGAGGGCGTTAACTCAAGAGTCCTTTCCTGATTTCGAAATGAAACCTATTGATTTACATTTTGTTTGTATGACTCAATATAGCGCTGCTTTTAAAAACCTAAAAGTTGCTTATGAAAAACCTACTATGGTAAATACATTAGGAGATGTGTTGTCTGCTAACGGAAAAACCCAATTGAGAGCTGCCGAAACGGAAAAATATCCCCATGTAACTTTCTTTTTTAATGGTGGAGTAGAAAAAGAAATTGAAGGTGAATTTCGAGCATTGTCTAATTCTCCAAAGGTAGCGACTTATGACTTGCAACCAGAAATGAGCGCTCCTGATGTAACGAAGTCTATATTGAAAAGTATAGAAGAACAATCACCTGATTTTATTTGTGTTAATTATGCGAATGCTGATATGGTAGGACATACGGGTGTTTTTGATGCAGTAATAAAGTCTGTAGAAACGGTTGATGATGCTCTTTCTCAATTGGTTCCTGTTGCTCAATCTGATGGTTATCAAGTTATTATCATAGCAGACCATGGAAATGCAGATATTATGGTTAATGCCGATGGAAGTATTCATACCGCACACACCACTAATCCAGTACCTGTTATATTTATGAATGATTTGGGAGTAGAAGAAATAAATGCAGGAAAATTAGCAGATATAGCTCCTACTGTTTTGAAGATTATGAATATTGAACAACCTTCAGAAATGGATGGTGTACCTTTATTTTAAATCTGTAGCACTGAAAAAAAAGGTTCTGCCATTTGACAGAACCTTTTTTTATTATTTTTTCAACGAATCTCTAATTTCTTTTAGTAAGTCAACTTCACTTGGCCCAGCGGCTGCTTTAGGAGCAGGAGGGTCAATTTTGTTTTTAGTTTTAACTAAAAAGAATAAAATTCCACCGACAAATACTAAATTTACGATAGAATTAATCCATGCACCATAACGGATAGCATTTTCAGGTTTTACGACATTTCCATCTTCAATAACTGCTGCAGATAACACATATTTCATTTGAGATAAATCAACGTCTCCCTTCAAATTTCCGATAATTGGCATGGCGATGTCGCTTACGAACCCATTTACAACAAGCCCAATAGCACCTGCTAAAATTACGGCAACCGTAAAGTCTATAACGTTGCCCGTCATGATAAAGTCCTTAAATTCCTTCCACATCTTGTTTTAATTTATTATTAAGTAATTATTATTTGTTTTTGACGTAATTTATTGATAAATAGTTTCAAAGATATGTAGTTTATTGTTATCTATAGAAAGATAGCGGGGGGACTATTTGGATTTAATTTTATATCTGTTATTGTTTTATACTAAAATTAAAGTGTAGAATTGACTTATATACAAGACCTTTATTATATGGAATGAAAATGTTTTTTTTTACTTCACGCTTTGTCAAGTACTCATCTTAATAGTTACTATAGGTATTAGATTCCGTGTTTTCCTTGATTGAAACAAAAATTCCTGTTTTTTCTCTCATAGAATCCAGTTCATAATAATATCTAATGGATAGTGTATCTTTATTAACTAATTACTAAATGATAAATTTATTATATGAAATTTTTACTTTTTTTTTCCATTTTAGTTGTGTTAGGTTCTTGCGGACAGCCTATGGAAAGCAACAACGTTAACTTAGACAATAAAGTAAGTTTTCAAGATGATATTTCAAACTTAGTTCAAAAAATTGCCGAGGGAAAAAAATCAGTTGAGCGTATTTTGGACAACAACGACTCTCAAACATCTACTCGATTAACAAGTTTAGCAGATACATCTATCGTTTTAGACCTTTTGAGTGGGATTGCGGCCCTAAAGGATAATTATGAAATTCAATCAGATAAGAATGTGAGTCTTTGGAAGGCTAAAGACGATAACGAATTTTTAAAAGAGATAGAAATTCATAAAACTAATAACGAAATAGATTACTTTAAAGTCACAAAGAATAAAAGTAATTCGTTTGGGAACCTAAAAGAGATAATTATTTTAGATAAAAATACGAATCAAATGTTCTATTCTAAAGAAGAAAAACTTCCATTGAAAGAACAATCGGTTAGAAAAGTGAACTTACTATTTCATTAAACTTGTTATTTTTCTTTCTTTTTGAAATCCCCGTTTTTCCAAGCTTTGAAGAATTGAGACCATGCCACGGGAGAAAAAATATTCATAGGAGGGGTTTGTCCTGCATAGTAATATTGACGTGCTTGCTGACGAAGATAATAATCAGCATTTTCGTTGCCATCCCATGGAACTTCATCTCTCATTTGTTCTAAAGATTTTTTAGCAACATTCTTTGCTGCTATCGCTTGAAGTTCTTCACTAACATCCATCGCTAAAAATTCTTGTTTAAAGTTTTCTTTACTAGGCCAAGGAAAAACTACAGTTTCGGGCAAATTAATGGTGTCTTGCGTCATTAGCTGAACTAACGAATACCTGTTTTCAGTTAATGAGTCTGGAATTTCGAAAACCACAGATTTATAACCTACTGCTGAAATTTCAATTTTATCACCCTTTTCAACAACAATAGAAAAGAAACCCTTAAAGTCTGTGTACGTTCCCATTCCTTTGGTTTTTACAAATAAATTTGCATAGGGCAAAGGAAATAATTGTTCGGTAGAACCATCCAAGACAACGCCCGAAAATTGAACTAAATTAGAGTCTGAAGAAACTGCTTTTTGTGCAATTGAACTAATCTCAATACCAAATAGGATAATAGAAAAAATGAATAATTTTATAGAAAGTTGTTGTATCATCTTTATGTGGGTATTTATAAAAAGTTCAAGAAATAAACTAAACTGTCAAGCTAAGTAACATGAAGTAGTACATATGTGTTCAAACAAGTTGTTATATTTACATATCAACATAATGATTCTTAAACTTAACAGTTTAGTTGTATGAAGCAAAGATTTTATTGTTCGATGGCCAATTTAACCACTTGCATCATTTCGTCAACGTAATGAAAAGTCATGTTTTTGATTAGATTTTCTTCAATTTCTTTTACATGTTTTTCATTTTCTTTACAAAGTATAATTTCTTTAATTCCTGACCTTCGAGCCGCAAGTATTTTTTCTTTAATGCCGCCAACAGGAAGTACTTTACCCCTAAGTGTAATTTCGCCAGACATAGCCAAATGAGATTTTACTCTATTGCCTGTCAATGCAGAAGTCAGGGCAGATAACATCGTTATTCCTGCAGATGGGCCATCTTTAGGGATAGCACCTTCGGGAACATGAACGTGGATGTCACTTTTCTCAAGAGTTTCCATATCTATGCCTAACTTTTTGTAATTCGCTTTAATGTAACTCAAAGCTGTTGTTGCAGATTCTTTCATTACATTACCTAAGTTACCTGTTAATGTTAACTTGCCTTTACCTTGACTCAAGATAGATTCGATGAATAAAATATCACCACCTACAGAAGTCCAAGCCAAGCCAACAGCAACACCTGAAGTTTTCGGCATTAAATATTTATCAGATTCAAAGATGATAGGCCCCATGATTTCGGGCAACATTTTATCTGTAATTTTCTTTTCGTAAGTTTCTTCCAATGCAACTTTGTGTGCAACATGCCTCATGACAGAAGCTATTTGACGTTCGAGACTTCTTACGCCTGCTTCTCTTGTGTACCTACTAATTAGAAACGCTAATGTTTTATTTGAAAGTGAAACATGTTGTTTCTCTAAACCATGAATCAACAATTGTTTAGGAACCAAGTGTCGTTTAGCAATTTCAATTTTTTCTTCTAACGAATATCCACTGAGTCGAATGATTTCCATTCTATCTCTCAATGCGGGTTGAATGGTCGAAAGGTCATTTGCCGTAGCGATAAACATGACTTTGCTTAAATCATATTCTAATTCTAAGTAATTATCGTAGAAATTTTCATTTTGTTCTGGATCCAAAACTTCTAATAATGCAGAAGAAGGATCTCCTCTAAATCCTTTTCCTACCTTATCTATTTCATCAAGAATAAAAACAGGATTATCGCTTTTGGCTTTTTTGATAGATTGAATTATTCTACCAGGCATAGCACCGATATATGTTTTTCGGTGACCTCTAATCTCCGACTCATCATTGACTGCACCTAAAGCCATACGGATAAATTCTCGTCCGATAGCTTTTGCAATAGATTTTCCTAATGAAGTTTTACCTACACCAGGAGGTCCTACCAAACAAATAATAGGAGCTTTCATATCTCCACGAAGTTTTAAGACAGCCAAATGTTCTAAAATTCGTTTTTTTATCTTTTCTAAACCAAAATGATCTTTATCGAGAACTTTATTTACTTTATTAAGATTAAAGTTATCCTTGGTGTGCTTTCCCCATGGAAGGTCTGTTAACAGGTCAAGGTAGTTTAACATAACCGAATAGTCAGGGACTTGAGGGTTGATACGTTTTACTTTTTCAATTTCTTGCTCAAATCTTTCTTTAGCTTTTTTTGGCCATTGTAAAGATTCTGCTTTGAGCAATAACTTTTGGAGTTCTTTATCTTGAGGATTATTTCCTAATTCATTCTGAATAGTTTTCAACTGTTGGTTTAGAAAATACTCTTTTTGTTGTTGCTCAATATCTGTCCTTACCTTATTTTCAATCTCATCTTTTAATTCAAGTAATTGTAATTCTTTACCCATTAGAATTAAAACTTTCTCTGCCTTCTCTTCCAAGTCAGATATTTCTAATATTTCTTGTTTGATTTTTATCCCAACACCAAGGTTTGAGCTCACAAAGTTTATCAAAAAAGAATCACTATTGATGTTTTTTAAAATCAAACTAGCCTCAGAGGGAATACTAGGTGAAAGGTTTACAATTTGATGAGCTTTCTCCTTTATTGTTTTTATCAAAGCTTGAAACTTAAGCTCGTTCTGAATCTTTAAATATTCGAGAGGTTCTATTTCTCCTTGCCAGAATGGTTCATCGGTAAGCATAGATATAAGACCAAACCGTTTAGTACCTTTTAGAATTGCAGTAGTAGAACCGTCAGGCATTTTAAGAAGCTTCAATATCTTTGCAATAGTACCTACTTGGTATAGGTCGTGTGCTGTTGGGTTTTCTACACTAGAGTCTTTTTGCGACAACACAGCAATCCACTTATTATCTTCATAGGCTTTCTTGAATGCTTTAATAGATTTATCTCTACTTACAGTTATAGGTATTACTATACCAGGAAAGAGCGTTGTGTTTTTTATAGCAACAATTGGAATTACTTTAGGGTAAGATTCATTTTCTTTTAAATCCTCATCTTCATCCATAGAAATTACGGGTAAAAAATCACTATCCGAGTCGAAAGGCCCAGATAGGATCATGTCTTCGTATTTATCCATTTTATTATTCTTCAATCTAGTCTGTTTATATTATATATAATGTATATTAAATCTACAAAAGTACATAAAATAGTTTCTACCTATTGTTAAATGAGTGATTTTGTAACTTAATTGTGCTTAACCATAGTTGTTGAAAACTATACTAACTTTATTGTGATAAATATTGAAAGCAGCTTTGTCTCTATAATTTCTTTGATTTTCAGTGTTGTTATGTATTTGTTAAAAATAAATGTTTCGTGTATTCTACTTTTTTTTAAAAAAAGTTTGTTTTTGTCTTGGATGTGAATTACTTTTGCACCCGCTTAGAAAGTTAAGCAAGTTTGAATAGAAAGAGTGGTTTTAATTTTTTTAGAAATAAAAATCTTTTTTTAAAAAAGATTAGGTTTTTAAAAAACTTTAAATTACTTTTGCACCCGCTTAGCGAGATAAGCGAAAAAGAATTGAAATAATTATCTGATGAAATTTATGAAAATTTTCTTGAAATTAAATTAGGAAAATTAAATAAAAGAAAAGATATTTGTACTCGCTTCTGAAGAGAAGTGAATAAAGAAAAGATCATTGACAAATTGGGAGAGGGAAATAATAATTAGGTAAGTTTAATTGCTATTTATAGTGATTGACACAAATTAAGAATTTTTACTATGGAGAGTTTGATCCTGGCTCAGGATGAACGCTAGCGGGAGGCTTAATACATGCAAGTTGAGCGAGAAGATTGGTGCTTGCACTAATTGGAAAGCGGCGCACGGGTGAGTAACGCGTACATAATCTACCTTACAGAAAGGAATAGCCTTGGGAAACTGAGAATAATACCTTATAGTTTAATGAGTTGGCATCGATTTGTTAATAAAGTTCAGGCGCTGTAAGATGAGTGTGCGTATGATTAGGTAGTTGGTAAGGTAACGGCTTACCAAGCCGACGATCATTAGGGGGCGTGAGAGCGTGATCCCCCACACGGGTACTGAGACACGGACCCGACTCCTA
>CALAJP010000303.1 GCA_937922815.1 uncultured Saprospiraceae bacterium | reverse complement strand
TAGCAACCGAGATTCTTTGAAGGAAAAAAAGAGGTACATCCAACATCTCCAATAGTTCCCAATTTCTGTTTATTCCCATTAGAAAAAATATAATCTGCTCCAATTGCTTGAGCATTATCCTCTACCACAAAAAGGTTATGCTTTTTTGCAATTTCCATAATAGATTCCATATTCGCACCTTGCCCAAAAAGATGAACAGGAATTATACATTTAGTCTTTTTAGTAATAGATTCTTCTATTTTGGTCTCATCTATCAGAAAAGTATCTGGATGAATATCAACAAAAACAGGTTTTAAATTTAATAAAGCGATTACCTCTGCCGTTGCTACGAATGTAAATGGCGTCGTAATTACTTCATCTCCTGGTTCTAAATTAAGAGCCATTAATGCAATCTGCAATGCATCTGTTCCGTTTGCACAAGGAATAGTTTTAGCTTCTCCCAAATAGGTTTCCATCTTAGCAGTAAACTCCCTTACATAACCACCCTTAATAAAGTCACATTTATCAAGAGTAGCTTCAAAAGCCGCTAAGATTTCAGTTTTTATATCTTTCATTTGACCTTTGAGGTCAACCATTTGAATTTTATCCATATTTACACATATAAAGAGAACAAATATATAACGATATTAAGTTATATAAAAAAGTAATCTTCTTGTTTCTTAATTATTGTACTTTTATTTTAATAGTTTTAGTTCTTTTCCCTCTAAAATTAACCTTATCGTTAATGAATAATCATCAATTTACACTTAATGCAGACATTGGAGAAAGTTTTGGTAGGTATTCTTTTGGCAATGATACTAAAATAATTTCATTAGTAGATGATTTAAATATTGCTTGTGGTTACCATGCGGGCGACTACAATGCAATCGTAAATGCTGTCCAATCTACAATAGAACAAAATAAAAACGTAGGTGCTCACCCTTCTTTTCCCGACATTCAAGGTTTTGGGCGAAGATATATGAATATACCTATTGATGAATTAAAAAACTTAATTCTTCTCCAAGTCGCAACTATCCATGGTCTTTGTGATACTTTTAATACAAAAATTCATCATATCAAACCACACGGAGCTCTTTATCACGAAATGACAAAAAATAAAGAAGTATTAAATGTCTTTATCGATGTTATTAAAATCTTTAAAAAAGAAATAAAATTATATGGTTTTTCTAATCAAAAAATAAATGCGTACGTAACTAATGCTGGACTACATTACGTTAATGAGGTGTTTGCGGACAGGAGATATTCTAAAAATGGAATGTTAGTAGCGAGAACTCAACAAAATGCTGTCATTTCGGATATCAATGAAGTGTACGATCAAGTATCCATGATAATTGAAGATCAAAAAGTAATGACTGTTGAAAATGAAAAAATAGATATTCAAGCAGATACAATTTGTGTACATGGAGATACGCCCAATTCACTTGAAATTGCCAAATGTTTACATACCAAATTTAGATAAAATTTGTTTTGTATCACTCTGTTTACCTTTATGATTATCTACAATCGGTAACCTTATTATAAAAGTACAGCCCACATCACTATTATTCTTAACAGAAATCGTAGCATTATACTTTTCCAAATTATTTTTAACAATACACAACCCTAAGCCCGACCCTTTTTGAGTGCCTTTAGGGTAGATTCTTTGAAAAGGTTCGAAAATCTTCTTACTCATATTTTCTGGAATTCCTACTCCATTATCTTTAACATAAATAACATAATATTTTCCGATTTCTTTAAACGTTATATGTACCTTAGGTAACCTCTCATTTGACCTGTATTTAATAGCATTCCCTATTAGGTTTTGAAAAACAGAGACAAAATCTTCAAAGTTAAATTTGTAATGAGGTAGATTTTCAGGAACCTCAATTAATGCACTACCAATAGACCTTCTTAAATTATAAATTGCCAGTTCTATAGAATCCTTAAGTGGTAAAGACTTGACATTAGGCTTCACAACAGAAGAGTTAGAATATTCCAAAAAGTCTGAAATTAATTTATTTAAATAAAATAAACTGCCATTACTAAACTCAACCTGCCTTTTTCTCTCTTCTTCATCAATATCAAAATTATATAATGAATTAATAGAAAAGCTCAAACTCCTGATAGGTTCCCTAAAGTCATGTGCAATGGTGTAAGAGAAGTTTTGGAGGGTTTGATTTTTTTCCTGAATTTCTTTATTCTTTTTATTTAAGTTATCATTAAGCTTCTTTAGTTTATACTGAATTTTCATTCTATACCATGCTAAATACCCCAAAACCATCACTAAAATTAAAAACAAAACCGTACTTACTGATAAATAACTAACTTTTGTAGTCAATTTGCTATTGACAACCCCTAAATGATCTATTTTTTTGTAAGCATTTTTTAATTCACGAATTTGTTCTTTCGAAATACTAAACTCTGTTTGTTGGCGACCATCAAATTCTCTTTTTAGCAAAGCTAAAAGTTCTTTTTCAAGCTTCAATGTTTGTTTTTCATCAACATCTTTTAATTTATCGATTAATAACTCATATAACTCTCGCTTTCTTAAGAAACCCAACTCATCACTCAATAATAATCCGTTATAAATAACTCTATTTAAATCCTTTTTCTCGATATAGTCAAAACAATGATTGAATAATTCAGCATATGCAAACTGTTTCAGTTGCTTCTTATTGAAATCCATCTCATCCATTTCGTCTACATCTTCAATTAGCTTCAATAAACTAGAGACGGCTTCTTTATACTCACCATTATAAATTCTATTTTTGTTTTCCAACAACAATAAATCCCCTTCAAGGAAAGGTGTTTTTTCGAGTGCTTTTGCTTTTGCTAAAATCTCAAAATATTCAGGTTTCCCAAAACTATGTATGATATAAAACCGAAACCAAGTCCAAAAAGCGAACAACTCTCTTTTGTAAGAAAAACCTTTTTCTAATTGCTCGAAAACAACTTTTCTCTCATCTTCAAGTCTTTTAATGGCTTCTTTAGAATATCTTTCTTTACCATCTTCATCCACAAAGGTTTGAATCAAAATCATATTGTGATTTGCCAAAAACCTAGACCTAAAATCTCCCATTTCAATAGCCCTTTCATAAGCCTTATTAAAATAATAGATTGCCCCACTCACATCATTAATCGCCTCTAATGAATTTCCGTAAGTTAGGTATGCAATGGACTGGTCTTTGCTCCCATCCATCTCTTTGACATAAAAGTCTCCTACCTTTCTAATAATTTCTTCATCCTTCTCATATAGCAAATACCCCATCAATAGTTTTCTACCATGAAAAAGTAATGCATCATAATCTTTCACTTCCGAGGCCTTATACAATCCATCGATATGAGCCGATGTTAATGCCGCTATGTTTTTATAGATAAACTTCTTTGGAGCTTCTTTCAACTTTTTGGTAGGAAGAAAATATCCTTCTGTGGATAGGTATTTTTCCATCGTCATAGTTTCATCCTTAGACCATGAAGAAATAGCATATAGCAAGAAGATTATTATGTAGAATGGCTTTTTCAATTTATCAATATTAATGTTTAAATGACAAAGTCAAAATCGAAAAAATAGACAAACATTAACACTTGCTTTTTCTTGTTTTGTGACATGGTATGTGTCTAGAATTAAAAATTAGACTACTAAATTGAATAATTAAAAGCCCAAAAAACTAATTTTTCAAACGACTACTATTAATTTTGTACTTTTGTTATTCAAATTAAAATGTATAAATAACATGCCTCTTGACCAGATTGATGTAGATAAATTACCCGAAAGCGGAGCTGAAATGTCTTTCTTAGAGCATCTTGAAGTATTAAGATGGCATATCATACGTTCTGCAGGTGCTGTTTTAGCAATTACTATCGTTGTTTTTCTATCTAAAGATTTCGTTTTCAACGGTATTATTCTTGCTCCAAAACAAGCAGATTTCTTTACTTATAATCTACTTTGCAGTATTTCGGAAATAACCTGCATGCGTGCACCGTCTTTTGATTTAGAAACCAAAGAACTCGGAGAGCTATTTATTACGCATTTAAAGGCTTCTATTTTTATCGGAATCATTGCATCTTTTCCATATATCATTTATGAAATTTGGAAATTTGTCAAGCCTGGGCTTTATGAAAATGAAGCGAAAGGTACCAAAGGTGTTGTTTTTGTATGTAGCTTTTTATTTATACTTGGTGTTCTTTTTGGCTATTATGTAATCGCTCCGTTTGCCATTACTTTCTTGGCAGGATATCAGATTGGTGCAGATGTTGTAACTGCTCCTACCTTAGCATCTTATGTTAATTATATGGTCATGTTCACTCTGCCAACAGGGTTAACTTTCGAAATGCCCATTATTATTTATTTTCTATCGAAATTGGGTATTGTAGGACCTACATTCTTGAAAACTTATCGCAGACACGCATTTGTTCTCATTCTTATTATGGCAGCAATTGTAACCCCTCCAGATGTAATTACTCAATTTTTAATCACGCTACCTTTATATTTTCTTTATGAAGTAAGTATCGTAATTTCAAAAAGAGTAACTACAGCTAAATTAAAAGAGGCTTAAAAAACTATTCATTTTGGCTTAAAATCCATTTACGCCCTGAACAGTTGTATATTTCATGGTGTATTTCTTATTTGGGTTTACTATTTTATAAGCCGTCTGAACAGCCAAAGTAGCTTCGTGAAAACCACATAAGATTAATTTCAATTTACCAGCATAGGTATTTACATCACCTACCGCAAATACATTTTCTATTGAAGTTTGGTAATCTAATGAATTATCAACCTTGATTGCATTTTTTTCAATTTCAAAACCCCAATCTCCTATCGGACCTAATTTAGGACTCAAACCAAATAACGGTAACCAATAATCTGTATTTATAAAAATAGGGTCTTTTCCTTTAGGTACTATTTTTACAGCTTCTAGATTTCCAGATTCATTACCAACAATATCTTTTACCTCTGAACTGGTAATAATTTTTAATTTCCCTGCATTCTCTAATTCATAAATTTGGTCTACTGAATCTTTATGACCTCTGAATTTCTCGGAACGGTGAACCAACGTAACCGATTTTGCTAAACCATCTTTTGCAAAATATATAGTCCAATCCAAAGCAGAATCTCCACCTCCTGATATTACTAAATCTTTACCTGCAAACTGCTGTGGGTCTCTAACCATATATTCAACTCCTTTCTTCTCGAATTGTGGTAAAACTTCGATAGCAGGTTTTCTTGGTTCGAAACTACCCAAACCACCAGCAATAATCACAACAGGAGCATTATGTTCTGTTCCTTCACTTGTTGTAATGGTAAAGGTACCGTCTTCGTTTTTAACAAGAGTATCAGCACGTTCTCCCAAAGTAAAACCAGGGTTAAAAGGTGCAATTTGTTCCATCAAATTATCAATCAAATCTCCTGCTAAAACAGATGCATAACCAGGAATATCGTAGATTGGTTTTTTCGGATAAATTTCTGACAACTGTCCTCCTGGCTGTGGCAAAGCATCTATAATATGACACTTCAATTTCATCAAACCTGCTTCAAAAACAGTAAACAAACCTACCGGTCCAGCTCCGACAATAATAATATCCGTCTTAATCATAATCTGTAATTGTTGTTGTTTCTTAAAAAAAGGATTGCGTTAATTTATTTAATTTTTGTACCTTTTCTTCGAAACTATCTCTAAATAAAGTGTTTCTATAAGTATGTAAATTTTGAACCAAAACATCTATTTCATCAGGTAATAAATCTGTCAACCATTCTCGCATCCTCTTTGCCAACGTTGGACTTTTACCGTTTGTAGAAATAGCAATTTTCAAATCTCCTTTCACGACTATACTTCCCATATAAAAATCACAAAAATCGGGCATATCAGCGACATTTACTATACATCCTATTTTTTTTACTTTTCTATGAATATTGATATTCAACAACCGATTGTCTGTCGCTACAATAACGATTTCTCCTAATCGAATGTATTTTTCATGAAAAGAATCTCGAATAATCTCAATTTCAAAATCTTCCGCAAAAGTATATATTTCTGGAAGAACCTCCTTACTAATCAACCTAACTTTAGCATTTGGGCTACTCCTAAACAAGTTTGTCACTTTTTCTAAACCAACATTTCCCCCTCCTATTATCAAAAAAGAAAGATTCTCTGGTTTCAAAAAAACGGGGTATAATGTATTCAATGCTCAATTTTTTAAGGTTAAAAAATCTTATTTCATTCACAAATATAATAGGAAACAAAAGTAAAAGTCAAGTAAACCTATCAATTTAGTAGGAAATGCTAATTTTGGATTATTATCGAACAAAAATCATTTCATAATAGTACTTTTTTCAAATAAAAAAAGCGGCTAAAAGTATTACACTTTTGCCGCTTCGTTATTTTTTAACTCAAAATTATTTTAGATTCTCATTCAAGAAATTTGACATTTTAGTAAATAAATGAAGTTGAGCAGCAAGGCTATTCATCCCGTGATTTCGATTAGGATAAAAATAAGTATCGAACTGCTTATTAGATTTAATTAACGCATCTGCCATTTCTATAGAATGTTGAAAATGCACATTATCATCTGCCATTCCGTGTGCTAAGAAATAATTTCCTTCCAATAAATCCGCGAAATAAACGGGCGAATTTTCTTTATACCCTTTTTCATTATTTTTTTCGGTACGCATAAACCTTTCTGTATAAATAGTATCATACCATTTCCAATTCGTAACGGGTGCTACTGCCAAGGCTGTATTGAAAACCTTTGCTCCTTTCAAAATACAAAGCGTGGACATATAACCACCATAAGACCAACCGAAAATTCCAATTTTTGAATCATCTACATAATCTAAATTTCCTAAATATTTCGCTGCTGCAATTTGGTCTTGAGTTTCTAAATCACCCAATTTCAAATACGTCATTTTTTTGAAATCAGCTCCTCTTGCTCCCGTTCCTCTATTATCTACTGAAACAATAATAAACCCTTGTTGCGTCAAATATTGGAAAAACCAATAGTGTCTTGTCGGCCATTTGTCTTGAACCGTTTGGCTCCCAGGACCTCCATAAACATACATCAAAACAGGATATTTCTTATTAGCATCAAAATCGGCTGGTTTCATCATCAAAGCATTCAAATCATAACCCGCATTCGGAATGGTTAAGAATTCCGTTTTGCTCAAAGGCATATCTTTTATCTTCGATTTCAATCGGTCATTAGTTTCTAAAATACGAACTTCTTTTTGGTCACGATTCATTACTCTCACTTCCAAAGGACTGTTAGCCGTAGAGTTTTTTAATACATAAAAATCTTTCGTTTTACTGAATTGTGCTTCATTCCAACCTTCATTAGCTGCAATTTCTTCTACATTTCCCTTCATATCAACCGCATAAACCTCTCTTTTTAAAGGAGATTTTTTAGCTGCTTGAAAAATGATTTTCTCTGTCTTTTTATCATAACCATACACTCTCGTTACATCATAATCGCCTTTGGTTAATTGCTTCTGAAGCTTGCCATCAATTCCGTACCAATAAATATGATTAAAACCATCTCTTTCACTTGTCCAAAAGAAATATTTTCCATTATCTAAAAAATATAAATCATCATGAACATCCACATAAGTTTCGCTCGTTTCAGTCAATAAAGGGCTAAAATCTCCAGTTTGAGCATCGATTTTCAATAGCGTCAATTCATTTTGCAATCTATTCAAAGTCGATAAAGTAAACCAATTTGCGTCTTTTGTCCACTTTACTCTGGCTACATAAAAATCATCTGTCAAGTTATGTTTTGCCGTAATATTCTGTTGAGAAGCAATATCATATACTTTGATAGTTACATCTGCATTTTTTTCTCCCACTTTAGGGTATTTGAATCGTTGCCATTCAGGATATAAGTTGTCGTTATGCAAATCCATAATCATCTCTTTGACTTCAGATTCGTCAAAACGGTAATAAGCAATCTTTTTTCCATCAGGAGACCAGAAAAATGCTTTCGTAAAAGCTAATTCTTCTTCATAAACCCAATCACTCATTCCATTGATGATTTCGTTTACTTTTCCATCAGTCGTTATTTGGTGTTCTTTTTGAGCTTCACAATCAAACCAGAACAAGTTATTATCAGCAGTATAGCCTACCTTAGAACCATCAGGAGAAAAAGTCGCATTACTTATTTTTTTGTCAGAAACTGGGAAAAATGTACCTCTCTCAATATCATATAAAAAATAATAGGCTCTATCCGAATGTCTATAAACAGGCTCAGACTCAAATTTCATCAAGATTTTATCTTCATTTTTACTAAAAGAATATCCTTGAATTTGATTTCTCAATTCCGCTTCAACAGCATTAAACAAAATTCCAACTGACTCGCCCGTTATAATATCAAACTTTTCAATGCCTTGTCTTGTCAAGTTAGAATAATGCTGACCATCATTCATAAACCTAAAATTAGGAACCGATTGGGTGCGGTATTCTCCGTTCTTATAAATGGCTTCTAAACTTAATTTTTGTTGAGCAGTTGTCATCATACTTATCATCATTAACATTAAAACGGTCGTTACTCTCATTCGTTTTGGTTTATTTTTATTTCAATATTATTTTGCTAAAGTTAG
>CALAJP010000302.1 GCA_937922815.1 uncultured Saprospiraceae bacterium | reverse complement strand
TCAGTAATCCGAGTGCTAGGAGGGGTTGCGTTGCCAAGAAAATAGTCTTTAAATTGATTCATGCCGGCATTTGTGAACATCAACGTAGGGTCGTTTTTGTTGACAATAGGAGCAGAAGGAACAATTTTATGTCCTTTGGAAGCGAAAAAGTCTAAAAAATGTTGGCGTACTTCTTTTGCAGTCATATTTACAAAATTTATTTTCTTAAAAGAAAGGTTCGTTTTAGGAAAAAGTCAATTCAATTTTTAAAGACTCAAAATTAGAAACTTTTAACAAAAAATATTTCTTTTTTATTTACTTTACTGAACTTTTATGAAAGTATTGGTGTCTTTTAGAACATGGCACAGTTTTTATCGTACAGTTAGAGGAAGACAGACGAACAACAAACTATATTTGAGAAAATTATAAAACAAGGAATGTTAAAAATTTTGGAATTTGGTTTCCATGAATTACATTTGTCTAGCTTTTTTCGGAAAGCTTGACATCTTAGTAATTCTATGGATGCCAGAGGATACCTGCCAAGGCTGTATTAATTGAACAAACAAATAAAGTGCTTGGATTATTCACTAACTTCCTGAAAATGAGAAAGGATACTTATTTTTATAATAAAGAGACACTACAATTTGAACCCGTAAAAACGTCAACTAAAACGAAATTAATGCGTTTTTTGGGCTATTGTGTCTTAGTTTTATTTGGTGCTGTTGCCATTAGTTTTGCATTAACTTCATACTTTCCATCTCCAAATGAGATTGCTTTAAAGAATGAATTGAACCAATTGCAAGGCAAATTTTTGGAAATTAATCAAACTGTTGATAAAATGTCTTCTAAGTTGGTTAATATCCACGAAACAGATAAAAATGTTCATAGAATGGTTTTCGGAATGGAACCTATTGACAATAATATCTGGGAAGGTGGTGTCGGTGGACACAAAGGTTTTGATTTTGACAATATGACTTTCTCGGGAGAGATTCTACAAGAAACATTATCAAAAACTGAAAAATTAGCTAGACAACTAGAAATACAAAGTAATTCATTGAAAGAAATAGAACAAAAAGCTTTATTTAAAGAAAAAGAATTTGCTTCTATCCCTTCTATAAAACCTATCAGAGCAGACAAGCTCAATAGACAAATCAAGTACCTTTCTGGTTTTGGTTATAGAATTCACCCAATTTATAAAAGAAGAAAATTCCATGCGGGGCTTGATTTTTCAGCACCTAAAGGAACTAAGATTTATGCAACGGGTGATGGTAAAATCTCAAGAGTAGAATACAAAAGAACAGGGTATGGTCTTAATATTGTAATCGACCATGGTTTTGGGTATTCAACACTTTATGCTCACATGGGGTCAGTAAATGTAAAAAAAGGACAGAAAGTAAAACGTGGACAAGTCATAGGAACTGTTGGTAATACAGGAACTTCTACCGCACCTCACCTTCATTACGAAGTAGTGAAAGATGGTAAAAAAGTAAACCCTATTCATTTTGTTCTTGATGGTCTTACAAATGATGAATACCAACAATTGGTAAATGCGTCTGATAAAATGAATCAATCTTTTGATTAATAGACATTATTACGAACGAATTTATATGGATTAAAAATGTTCTTTTTACTTCACTCTTCGTCAAGTACTCATCTTAATACCTATGGGTATTAGATTCCGTGCTTTCCTTGATTGAAATAAAAATTCCTGTTTTTTCTCTCATACAATCCAACTCGTAATAATACCTAATGATTTAGAGGGTTTATTGTATTAAAGAGGATTTTATCTGTTAAAATAACGTCGAAAAGCAACATTTTTGCTCGAAATGTAGTAATTTTAAACAGAATCATATAATACAAACGACCTTGAGCATCTTAACATTCATACCTAACTCAGACAATAAGTCTTTAATAATGCAGCACAATACTTATATTGTGAATACTGCCAAAGGCATATCTAGTACAACGGTTAATGGAAATAAAATATTCTTTCCATTCCAAAAACTAAATGGAGATTTTTGGACTGCAATGGGAGAAGATCGTTCCGCTGCACTACTCAAAGGGGCTATCACTAGGCACTACAAACCTAAAAAAAATCAAAAATCGGCAAGTGAAATACTACTAAAGT
Organism: uncultured Saprospiraceae bacterium; assembly: GCA_937922815.1. Classification (GTDB taxonomy): domain Bacteria; phylum Bacteroidota; class Bacteroidia; order Chitinophagales; family Saprospiraceae; genus CALAJP01. Next base: position 33,417 of record CALAJP010000302.1, on the reverse strand, counting down.
ATTTCCAATATGATTCTATCGCCGACTTTACCGAGAAAGAAAATTTAGAGAAAGTAGAAGCATGTACGCTTATTGTACTTGAAAAACAAAACCTTTACGAATTTATTTGGGATGGAGAAGTGAAATACCTTTCTCGATTAGACACTAATCGCCCATATATTTGGTTATCTACAGAACTTTATGATAATAATTTATATAAAAACATAAAGATTAATTTTCTAAATTGGTTAGAAGAAAATAAATTCAACCTAGATAAACAAACTCTGATGGATTACCATTTAGACTTTGGTCAAGACCTTCTAGATATTATTGTGCTCAAAAATAATCTGCATTTAGACACCACTAATATTTTTAGTATTACGATGAATAAACGTTCTCGTTCTATAAGTAATTACGAAGTTTTGACTCGCAATACGGTTCAAAAGAGACTACTTCATGGTGCTAAAATATCAAAACTAAAAAAGCAATAATTTAGAATTTTAAAAGAGAGTTTTCGATAAGAGAGTTTTCCAACTCTTTTTTTAGTTTCTTTAGCTGTATTTGATGATAGACTCCACTTAACAGAACTATCGTTATTCCGGTCATAAAGGCAAATGGTCTTCCTGAAAATTGATTATCGAAGAAATAAGATATAATTATCAATAGCAGTGGCAAGGAAGAAATAATAATTGTTACTATCCTCGCCTTATTGAATAGTATTCCACACACCATAAAAATCATTGAAAAAATAGACCGCTCAATCAAGAACTCCATTTCAAAAGAATCGTGCAATAAATAGTTGGTAAGTACGCTGTGAAATATTAGCATTGACATCGCAAAAATCATAATTCTTGTTCTAATAATACCATCTAAATGTTGAGAGTACTTGTTGGCTTTTCCTGCTAATTTTCCTTTAAATTTTCTTTGCTCAAATTCAATTTCGTCTTTAAGAGCCAGCCATTTAAAATTTTGAAGCATGATTCGGCTTATTTAAGAATGAGTAGTAAATGCTTTAAATAAAATTATTCTAAAAATAGGAGTATTACAAATGTGATTCCGCTTAACTGTTAAAAATGAGTCTTTGAATGTATTTTTCTTTAATAACTAAGTTATCTTAGCAGTTTTGTTATTAAAGAAAGATATGAAACGAGAACATTTGATTGCTCCATCAGTTTTGGCAGCGGATTTTAGAAATTTAAGTAAAGATTTTGAAATGGTTAATCAATCCGAGGCGGATTGGTTTCATATCGACATTATGGACGGCAGATTTGTTCCTAATATTAGTTTTGGCTTGAGTTTAATGCCTGCGATTAAGGATTTAGCTCAAAAACCATTAGATGTTCATTTGATGATAGAACAACCTGAGTTGTATGTAGAAGAATTTGCTAAACAAGGAGCTGATATTCTTACTGTTCATGCCGAAGCTTGTCCTCATTTACACCGAAATATTCAACAGATAAAATCACTTGGCGTTAAGGCTGGAGTTGCTATTAACCCAGGAACTCCTATTCAATTAATTGAAGATGTATTAGAGGAAGTTGATTTGATTTGTATGATGTCTGTAAACCCTGGTTTTGGAGGGCAGAAGTTTATTTATAGAACACTGCACAAGATTACCGAGTTGAGAAAAAAATGCGATGAAAGGAACTTAAACCCATTTATTGAGGTTGATGGTGGTGTAGGCTTGCAGAATGCGGAATCTATTGTGAAGGCAGGAGCAGACGTTTTAGTGGCAGGAAGTAGTGTCTTTAAATCGAATAACCCTATACAAACTATCGAACAATTAAAAAACATAACTCCATTTAATATTACACTTTAAATGAACAAATTATTTTTGTTTCTTTTTGTCTCGTTGATTTCTCTCGTTGGAATTGATGCACAAGAAGCTCAAGTACAAGGAAAAGTAACCGATATTGTCACAGGACAAGGAATCGAGTTTGTCACGGTATATGTTGAAGGCACTACGGTTGCAGCAGAAACCAATATAGATGGAGATTATTCTATCAAGATTCCTTCAAGTATCTCCTCAATATTGGTTTTTTCTAGAATAGGTTATAAAGAACAAAAACAGCCTGTTTTGTTAGCAAATAGTGAGGTCTTGGAGCTAAATGTAGATTTACCATCAGTACAATCTGATATTGAAGTAGTAGTGACTAGCCGAAAGGTTGAGAATAATACCATGATTCGTGAAGAAGTTACTACATTGAAATTGATTCCATCAACTTCTGGAAACTTCGAGAGTATTTTGCCTAATATTGCATTGGGGACAACATCAGGTTCTGGAGGGGAATTATCATCTCAATATAATGTTCGAGGAGGTAATTATGATGAAAATTTAGTGTATGTTAATGATTTTGAGATTTATCGCCCCCAATTAATAAGAGAAGGACAACAAGAAGGACTTTCTTTTCCTAATATAGATTTGATTCGAGATTTACAATTTTCTTCTGGCGGGTTTGCTGCCAAATACGGAGACAAATTATCTTCTGTACTTGATGTTAGGTACAAGAGACCAGACTCGCTGCGTTCTTCTATATCTGCGAGTTTGCTAGGGGCTTCTATTCATACAGAAGGAAGTATTAAATCTAAAAAGTCGAGTTATAAAAAGTTTAGGTACCTGTTGGGTGGACGTTATAAAACCAATGAATATTTGTTAGGTTCTTTGGATATACAAGGGGAATATGCACCTACGTTTTGGGACTTTCAGGCTTATTTAACTTATGATTTGAGCGATGATTTACAGATTGACTTTTTAGGGAATTATAACTCGAGTGTTTATGGTTTTACCCCGCAAGAGCGTTCTACTGCATTTGGGTTAATTGATTTTGCACTCAACCTTAGCACTTTGTACGAGGGACAAGAAACGAATGATTATACCACAGGTCTAGGTGGTTTGTCATTGACTTATATTCCAGACCGATTAGCGAACCCATTGTTTTTAAAACTTTTGGCATCAAGATATTCTTCATTAGAAAGAGAGTCTTTTGACATTATAGGTGCATATCGTTTAGCACAGGTAGAAAGCTCGTTTGATTCTGAAGACTTTGGGGATGAAATTGCTGTTTTAGGAACAGGTGTTCAGCATAGGTTTGCGAGAAACAAACTTAGGGCAAATATTACAAATGTTGAATTTAAAGGCGGATTAGAATTAGCATCTAAAGATACTTCGGCTGTAAAATCTAATTTTATTCAATGGGGAATTAAATACCAAAGAGAAGAAATTGAGGATTCTTTCAAAGAATGGGAAAAGATTGATTCTGCAGGGTTTTCATTACCATTTAGTACTGAATCGGTAGAAGTTTTATCTTCGGTTCGTTCCGAAAATAATTTAGTCTCGGATAGATTTACAGGTTATGTCCAAAATACCTATTCTTTTTTCAGAAAAGATAGAACAGAGTGGAAAATAACGGGTGGTGTACGGGCTAATTATTGGACACTCAATAAAGAGTTGCTAATTTCGCCAAGAGTACAAATGGCATACAAACCATTGAAATCGACTAAAGATATATCTTTTCGTTTGTCCTCGGGCTTGTATCACCAAGCTCCTTTCTTTAGAGAGTTAAGAAGACCAGACGGTAGTGTTAATAGGGATTTGAAAGCACAAAAATCCGCTCATCTAGTAGGTGGTTTGACATATGATTTCTATATCGGCAAGCGAAACCCAAAACCTTTTCGATTAATTGCAGAGGCTTATTATAAATCACTTTGGGACGTTGTTACTTACGAAATTGATAATGTTCGTATTCGATATAGTGGAGAAAATGATGCAACGGGTTCGGTAATGGGGCTTGATCTTCGGTTGAACGGAGAGTTTGTTCCTGGTTCTGAAAGTTGGGTAAATGTTTCTTTGCTAAGAGCCAGAGAAGCCTTAGACGGAGTAACTCATCGTAAAAGAGAAGAAGGAGACCCTGAAGAAGGTGTTATTGTTAGTGATGTGGCGAGACCTTCGGATAGGGCGTTAACATTTGCTATGTTTTTTCAAGATCATTTGCCAAGCAACGAGAATTTCAAAATGCATTTACAAATGACTTTTGGAACAGGTTTTCCTTTTGGTTTGAAAGACGATAATACGGTTTTTCGAAATACCTATCGTTTTTCTTCGTATCAACGAATCGATTTAGGATTTTCATTTTTATTATGGAAACACGAATGGAGAGGAGAAAAACCAAACCATTTGTTGAAACCATTTAGAAACGTTTGGGCAAGTTTAGAGGTATTTAATTTGATGAATGTAAGAAACCAATCCTCACAGAGTTGGATTCGTACCATCTATGGACAACAATTTTCGATTCCTAATTTCTTAACTACTCGTAGAATTAACCTGAAATTTAAGGTTGATTTTTGATGAAACGTCACGATTGTATTCTATTTCCATCTAATCAAGAAGAAAAGACTCTATCAATGGTTAAATTATCAAAATGTTTTTTCGTAATTTAGACCCAAATTAATAAATGAGTAAATATTTCTTATGAATAAATTGATGGTCTTTGTCGTTTTTGGATTAGGTTTAATTTGGGCTTGCGGAGGCTCTGGAGGAGATGTTGAGTTGGGCAAAAAAGTATTTAAGATGCAATGTGTTGCCTGCCACGGTTCCGATGGAAATCTACAATTGAATGGCGCTAAAAAGCTTGAAGAATCAACATTAAGTTTTGAAGAAAGAAAAGCTATAATCACGAATGGAAAAGGAGCAATGACGGCATTTGGTTCTATTTTAACACCTGAAGAAATTGAGGCTGCTGCTGCATACACCATTAAACAATTTCCTCAAAAATAATGGATGTCAGACTTTTCTAATAAAATTCTTGTTACAGGAGCAACAGGAATGTTGGGGGCTCATTTGGTTTCGGAATTAGTTTCTTTAGGTTATACAAACATAGTCGCCTTATACAGAAGTGATGCTTCTAAAAAAATTATCCCTGACCATATCCAGTCTCAAATAACGTGGTTCCAATCAGATATTTTAGACCCTGATGGAATTATGGAAGCAATGAATGGAGTAATATGGGTATTTCACTGTGCAGGTGTTGTTTCTTATTCCCCTGACGATAGTTTATCTTTACATCAAGTGAATGTCGAAGGCACTGAACTGTTGTTGAATGTGGCTATCGAAAAAGGCATCAAGCAATTTTGTCACGTAAGTTCAATTGCTGCATTAGGCAAGAATGGAAAACCAATTACGGAAGATACGCCATGGGAAGAAAATAACAGTACCTTGTATGGTAAAAGTAAACGTTGGGCAGAAATGGCGGTTTATAGAGCTAATGCTGAAGGCTTGAAAACAGTAATTGTTAATCCAAGTATTATTTTAGGACCTGGAATTTGGGATAAAAGCAGCCCTAGCTTATTTACGAAGGCATGGAATGGCCTAAGATTTAGCAGCCCTGGACAAACAGGGTTTGTTGATGTCAGAGATGTTGCTTCGTTTATGATAATGGCAATGGAGAAAGATGTTGCAGGTGAAAAATATCTTCTTTCTGCTGAAAATATTAGTTATGTTCATTTGTTCCAAAAAATTGCAAGCTCATTAGGCGTTGAACCGCCCTCTAAAGTTGCTAAACCATGGATGGCACAGGTTATTTGGCGATTAGAAAAAATAAAGTCTTTCTTCACAAGAAAAAAACCATTAATTACAAAAGAAACAGCCAAACAAGCATTTCAAGAAGCAACTTTCGATGCCACAAAATCTAAAAAAATCGGTTTTGAGTATCGTTCGTTAGATAAAACAATTAAAGAAATTGGAGCAGTTTTTTTAAAAACATACCCTAAGAACAAAGCATTTGGAACTTTTGAAAACTAAATAGGTTTTCTATTCGGTATTAAATATAAACATCTCGTTAACTATAACATAAATGGCACTATTAGACTGGATTATCATGTTAGGGACACTTCTCACCATCGTTTTGTATGGTGTGATAAAAACCCGAAATATTAAAAGCATGAAAAGCTACCTTATGGGGGAAAAGGATTTGCCTTGGTACACCATAGGACTTTCAGTAATGGCAACTCAGGCTAGTGCTATAACTTTTTTGAGTGCTCCTGGTCAAGCCTACGAAGAAGGAATGGGTTTTGCTCAATTTTATTTTGGTATGCCCATAGCTATGGTGTTGCTCTGTATTTTTGTGCTTCCTATTTATTATCGATTAAATGTTTATACTGCTTATGAATATTTAGAGGGGCGTTTTGATCTAAAAACAAGAACCTTAACGGCTGTTTTATTTCTAATGCAAAGAGGCTTTGCGGCAGGGTTAACTATTTTTGCCCCCGCCATTATTTTGACGAATATATTGAATTGGGATTTACGATTGACAATAATTTTTATAGGGGCTTTGGTTATCATTTATACCGTTGCAGGGGGGACAAAGGCGGTCAGTGTTACTCAGAAACAGCAGATGATTATTATTTTGAGTGGAATGTTTATCGCTGCGGTTATTTTAGTGATGCAGTTTCCTGTCGATGTTTCGTTAGAAGATGCGATTGCAGTAGCAGGTAAAATGGAAAAACTGGAAGTAGTAAATTTAGAATTCGATTGGAATAATAAATATAATTTGTGGTCAGGTTTAATAGGTGGCGTTTTTCTGTTTTTATCCTACTTTGGTACCGACCAGTCGCAGGTTCAACGCTATTTGAGTGGTAAATCTCTTACCCAAAGTAGAATGGGCTTACTATTCAATGGAATCATAAAAGTTCCAATGCAGTTCTTGATTTTGTTTGTTGGAATATTAGTTTTTATATTTTTTCAATTTGAAAAACCTCCTATTCATTTTAATTCCGTCAATATAGACAAAGTAAAAGAAAGCAGCCTTACTGCCAATACCTATGATTCTTTAAATACAGAGTATAGCTTGTTGTTTGATAATAGGAAAGAAGAAATTTATAGTTTTATCAATGCTCGTAATAATGAAGATGAAGTAAAGATGAACGCCTCGGTTCAGTCTCTCAAAGAATTGACACAAAAGGATAAAAAAATAAGGGATGAATTTCGTGTTTTAGTCAATAAAGTTGATGAAACGGCAGAAACTAAAGATGGAGATTATGTTTTTGTAACTTTTGTAACAGAATATTTCCCTGTAGGTTTAGTTGGCTTGTTACTCGCAGTTATATTTTCAGCAGCGATGTCGTCAACTTCTTCTGAGTTGAACGCATTAGCAACCACAACCGTAATTGATATTTATAAAAGAAGCCTTAATAAAAACCAGCCCGATAAACATTATTTAACTGCTGCTAAATTATTCACTATTATGTGGGGCGTGATAGCCATTATATTTGCAATGGTAGCTTCATTGTTTGATAATTTAATAGAAGCGGTTAATATTATAGGATCCTTATTTTACGGAACGATACTTGGTGTTTTTGTAGTAGCTTTCTTTTTCAAGAAGATTAAGGGGAATGCTGTTTTTATAGCTGCCATTATTTCCGAACTAATTATTTTATATATTTATTTCAATGAAGAAATTGCTTATTTATGGCTAAATTTAATTGGATGTATTTTAGTGATGATCATCGCTAATTTAATTAGTGTAATCCTTCCGAAGGATAAAAATACAATAAGCAGTAATAGTTAAAAATAAACTTTATTAACCTCAAACATAAACTTAATGAATCGGATGACTAACTTTTCAAAAATTTTGATTGGAGCCGTGTTAGGAGCTTCTATCTTTTTTGCAATCCAATATTTTATGGGGAATAAAAACCTAACGGATATTACAAACACAGCTACTCAAACCGAAGAGACTACAACCACTAAAGAAGAAGTTGCAGAACCAATAAAAAAAGCAAATCCAAAGAAAAACAATACGACACCTTTCGAGTATAAACCACCTGCTGTCGTTGGCGGAAAGTTGATGGGGGTTGTGGAGTTAGGTGCTTCGGGGTTTAATTCATTTATTATTAGAAAAGATTCCGAAGATAATTGGGAACGTGAAAAATATGAATGGGGAAACTCTTTTGTTTTTGACCAAATGGCTAATGGCGAAGATATAGTAACAGGGCTAAAAAAGTACATCATTAATATTTTAGATTATGGTGTTAGTGGTAGAAATATCCATTTTGTGGTTAGTTCAGGAGCCTTAAAAGAAGCAAAAACGAAAAAAATAATTAACACATTAAAGAAAATGGGCTATGTAATTAATACGGTAAGTCCAGAAGAAGAAGGAAGGTTTGCGTTAAGGTGTGTTCTTCCAAAAGAATACGAGAATAATAGTTTCGTGGTAGATGTTGGGTCTGGAAATACAAAAATTAGTTGGTATGAAAATAACCGAATTATATCAAAAGAAGGACATGGAGCTAAATATTATGTTCGTGAACTAGGAGATAGTGAAGTCTATAATCAAATAAGAAAAATAGGAGAAGAAGTACCAAGCTCGTTGACAAAAACTTGCTTTATAATTGGGGGTGTTCCTTTTAATTTTGCAAAACAATCAAGGGTAGGAAATGAGCGGTTTACTGTTTTGGAACAACCCAAAGGCTATTTGTCTCTAGCCGAAGATAAAGGAAGAAAAATCGAATGTGGATTGAATATTTATCAATCTTTAGTTGATGGTACAGGCTGCCAAAAATTTGTATTTGACTGGGATGCTAATTTCTCAATAGGGTTTTTATTGTCTCGACCAGGATAGTTATTAAAACTTACAAAAAAAGCCTCCTTGTTTCACTAAAACAAGGAGGCTTTTTTTATTCTAATTCTTTTTTGTATTTCGCATATTGAGCGGGATCTATTTGCTTGATTAATTTACTAACAGTTTCTCGTTCTTTCTCTGGGGCAACTTTGAATATTTCTACAAGCTCTTCTAATTTCGTATTAGAAAAAATAATTAATGCAATAGAGTTTCTATAATTCTCGCTTGAAGTAGCGATTTTTTTCAACCCATCATTAACTAATGACCTACCAAGAGCAGGGTTTTCATGCATTTGGTCTAAGCCTAGTCTGTGATAGTCATACCAACCAAGACGATAAGGCTCTATTTTTTGGTTTAGATAGTTTTCATTTATCCAGTACCTATTCGCATTTCTACGGTCGGTCGGTCCCCAATCCTTGTGTCCTGAGCCATTAGGGTTCGCTTGAATTAATTGTTTGGCTAATTCAAAATATTTTTGACCACCAAGGGGAGAATAAGAATCGGCATCGATTCCTAATATTGTATAACAATAAAAAGCTAAAGTATGAGACAATTCATCGATATAATTATTCGCAGAATATTGGATGGGTTGGAGCAATTCGTAAGAAAACTTAAACTCTTTTTCTTTATGAGAAAAAATAACCGTTTCGTAATCAGATTTATAGACAGGTCTTGTAGCCTGAATGGTTAGTTCTGCAGAAAAATTATTTCCATCTTCGGTTGTTATTGATAGTTGAATATTGCCTTTGATTCGCTCTTCTTCTCTAAAATTTCGACTTGTCCAACTTTTATTATTGATAAAGTCAGATAATGCCCCCTCTAAGTTTTCAAAAATAGCTTTGTCGGTAGTTTGAAGACGAGGTGCGTCAACGTTTACTTGGAAATTAAATTCTTGACAGAAAAGTGTTAATTCTAATAAAAAGAATAAAACAAGTACAAAATATTTATTCATAACAGTCCTTTATGTTTCATAGTTAGTATCAATTCATCTACTATTCGAACGGCAACTTTTGATTTGTGTTCCAAAGGAAATGATTGTTGGTTGTCAATGCTTTTGAATATTCGAATTTTGTTGGTATCATACTTAAAACCCGCTCCTTTATCATTTAAAGAATTGAGAACAATAAAGTCAAAGTTCTTTTTATTCAATTTCTTTAAAGCATTTTCTTTTTCATTTTCTGTTTCTAAGGCAAAACCAATACTCACCTGATGAGAAAGTTTGTTTTGACCAATGGTACTAGCAATATCTATTGTCTTTTCCATCTCCAAATTCCACGTGTCTTGCTTCTTTTTTACTTTTTGGTCCGATACATTTTTGGGTCTATAATCAGCGACCGCAGCAGCAAAAATAAAGGCATCAACTTCATTAGCTATAGCGTTGCTAGCTTCAAACATTTCTTGACCTGTCGTTACATGAATAACGTTTATATTTAAATTTCCATCTACTTTAACGGATGAAGGGCCCAATATTAACGTAACTTCTGCTCCGAGCCTTGCACAGGTATTCGCTATATGAATGCCCATTTTCCCTGAGGAATGGTTTCCAATAAAACGAACGGGGTCAATGGTTTCGTGTGTTGGTCCGGCAGTAATCAGTATTTTTTTTGTGGAAAGAATATTACTTTTGGAAAAAAAAGTTTCTAAATAAGAAACGATATCTTCGGGTTCTGCAAGTCTTCCATTTCCGACCAAGCCACTCGCTAGTTCTCCATGACCAACAGGTATAATTTGAGTACCATAGTTTTTAAGCAAATCTATATTGCGTTGGGTTGCTGGATGTGTCCACATATCCAAATCCATAGCAGGAGCAACTACGGTAGGGCATTTGGCAGATAGCCAAGTAGCTAGCACCATGTTGTCACAGTTTCCATTGGCCATTTTGGCTAACGTATTTGCGGTGAGTGGAGCAACAAGAAAGATATCTCCCCATAAACCATATTCTACGTGGTTGTTCCATTGGTTTTCGCTCATGACGTCTGTCGTTACCGAATTATTGGATAGGGTTGCTAGGGTAAGTGGCGAAATAAATTGAGTAGCTGCAGGAGTCATTAATATTTTTACATTAGCTTTTTTTTTGACAAGCAATCTTGTCAGAAAAGCTATTTTGTAAGCAGCGATACTTCCACAAACGGCAAGAATAATATTTTTGTTTGCAAGAGCATTCATAAGGTGACCAAATGTATATTGGGGGTTAATGTATTGTTACTTAATGATTGAAAAATAATCAAAAAGAAAACCAGCCTTAGTTAGTTGAACTAGGCTGGAATATTGATTTGTATCTGTAAAAATGTGGAGTTTAGTACTCCATATCTTCATCGCTTTTCTTGTTATTAGCGTTCTCCACGATTAGTTCGTTATTGAACATTTCGTTAGTCGCAATAATAGTAGGGTTGGGCATTCTTTCGTAAAACTTAGAAATTTCAATTTGTTCTTTGTTTTCATGAATTTCTTCGATAGCATCTGAAGTTACCGCAAATTCATCCAACTTTTGTTGTAATTCGATACGAATATCAGAGTTTAACTGAGTCGCCCTTCTAGATAAAATATTAAGAGTTTCATAGATGTTTCCAGTATCTTGAATTAGTTCATGCATATTTCTAGCACTAACATTTGGGTTAATTCCTTGAGTTTTAGATTTTATATCCATCTTCGTTATATTCTTTAAATGTTTTATCAATATTTTTTTTAATTAATACAAGCTCTTTTTTGAAAGCACTATTAGGATAACGACGAATGAAATCATCGTAGTATTTTTGTGTTTCTTCTAATCGAGAATATTGTTTTTTTGCAATACTTTTGATTGCGTATAAGTATTTGGAATCTAACACCCAAAATCTCATTTCTTCTACTTTTTCTGATTCAGGGTAATCAACAATAGCGTTATTAAACACTTGTATTGATGCTTCATAACGTTGCAAATCATGATAAAGTTTCCCTTCAGCAAAAGCTTTTTCTTCTAATTTACTTCTTAACTCATCAATTATCTTGTTACATTCTTCGACACGGCTACTTTCAGGGTAGGTATTGACAAACAATTGAAAACCATCAATAGCTTTTAAACTATACGATTGGTCTAACCTGTAAATAGGCGATAGTTTGTAAAAAGAATAAATGGTCATGAAATCAGCTTCTTCTCTTCTGTCGGAATTTAAGAATTTTGAAGAAAAATCATCAAAGTAATAATTAGCTAATAAATATTTTTGTTGGTCATAATGACAGTACGCAAATAAGAAATATGCATTCTCTGCGCGTTCATCACCTCTCAATTGCCCTAATACTTGTTCAAAAAGGACTTGAGATTTTGCATATTCGCCTTTTTCGTAATATTCAACGGCTTTATCGTACACTAAATCCTTGTCTCCAGACAGCTGCAGCTTTTCTAATTCTGTTTTGCAGCTACTGAAAATTAATGTGATTAGTATTAATAGTAAGTTTATATATTTCATAAGGGAACAAAATTACGTTTTTTTATTTAACTAGCCTATTTTGAATTATAAAATCTAACTAAGATATTCACTCTTGCCATTCTATTGCCGTATTTGGGTAAGACAACTGTAGGGATTTCCTTTGTGTAGCCAACCATGTCACTTTGCTTCTTTTAAATTCATAAGATAAAGATTATAAAACTTTAAAATTGGTTGTATTTGGATAACAAATTAAAAAAACAAACAGGTTTGGAGATGAGGGAATAATATCTTCAATCACACATTAGGTTAATCAATAAGTGTAATTATTTATTAAACAATTAATTATGTTTATTTATTTGTCATTAGACCAATACAATGTATTTTTTAATGCCTATTTTTGTACTGTCTTTGGGGCCAGTTAAAAGCTTAATTGTTTTTTGTGAAAGGTTAGTTTCGTAGTATTAGATATAATTATGACAATTCGTAATAATATCTATTGGTATGAGATTAGTACGAAAAAATATTCATTAGGAGTGGTTTTGATGATAGAAAACGCTTTTATAGCCTATAAAATCAATGAAAATATGCCGTTTGATAAAATGAAAAATGAATTCCAATAATTACGAAATAAAACCATAATCCTTTAAAAAATGATAATAGAAAAGTGTCTTTTAAATTTTGATGCGTCTCAAAAAACGAAATATTCAAACATCAGCCTATTTTGAACACCATGATAATTGAAGGACGAAAATCTAAAAAGATATTGGACGATGACGAAGTCATTCGCTTGTATCTGGAAAGTCATGATGCGCAGTATTTTGATGAACTCTTTCAGCGTTATTCTATTAAAGTGTATGCCAAATGTTTGTCTCTTTTAAAGAATGAAGAGTTGGCAAATGACGCTGTTCAAGAAATTTTTGTTAAAATCTATTTAAGTATCGCGAAATTTAGCGGAAAATCTAAGTTTTCTACATGGCTTTATTCAATTACATATAATTATTGTATCGACTACCTTCGAAAGAAGAAAAGATCCGATAAATTATTTGTTCATACAGAAAAACAACTTCCTGATTTAGAAGCTGACGAAGTTAATGATAAGGAATTGTTAGAAATGGAAGTAGGTCGTTTGAAAATTGTTCTGGATCAATTATCTGAAAAAGATAAATCTGTACTGTTGATGAAATATCAAGATGGAATGTCGATTAAAGATATTGCTGTAGTTTTTTCAAAAACAGAAAGTGCTATTAAGATGATGATAAAAAGAGCAAAGGTAAAAGCAGTTAAAACTTATAAAGAATTGTTTCCCCATGAGTAAAGACCGAAATGAAATAAATAATTTCAAGAAATTAGAAGAGTTAGAAGTCAATAGATTATCTGTTGATTTTAAACCAATTAAAGAAAGGTTCAGTAGTAATGTTGGATTCGTTAGTTTTATTTCTAAAGTAGTAGAACTATATTTGCCAAGAGTTGCTGAAATTTTCATAACCATGTCTGGAGGACAACTAAAAGAAGACAGACCTCCTAACTTGGAAATACCCGAAGACGATAAACTCGATTTTCCAGAAGGTCCGAAAGACCACAACCATATAAATTAATTTTTTAACCAAAATTTGTCTTTAAATCCATACTTCGTATGACAAATATATTATCCGACACTCTAGAAAGAATATTATCATCAGCAATCAACTTTGCTCCTCGATTATTAGGTGCAATTTTTATATTCTTGATTGGATTTATTTTAGCTAAGCTCATTAGTTCCTTTTTGAAGAAAATTCTTTCTAAAAGCGGAATCGATAGAATAGGCGATAAAATTTCAGATATGGACTTAGTAAAGTCTACTAAGTTGTCTATCAAACCAAGTGGTTTCATATCCAAATTGACTTACTATGTAGTTTTATTATTGTTTTCTATCGTAGCAGCCGATGTGTTAGCTATTGAGCAAGTAACACAACTATTGAGTGATATGATACAGTTAGTACCACATTTATTAGTTGCATTAATTGTTCTTGTTTTAGGGCTACTTTTAGGCGAGACAGTAAAGAAAGTTGTTCATACCACTTGTAAATCGGTGGGGATTCCTGCTGCAGGAATTATTGCAGAGTTTGCTTTTTTCTTTGTTATCGTTAATGCTTTGTTAATAGCTTTAAAAAAGGCTTCTGTGCCAACAGATTTTTTGACAGACAATCTAAGTATTGTTTTGGCAGGCGTAGTGTTCGCATTTTCAATTGGTTATGGATTAGCCTCTAAGACGATGATGGCGAACTTTTTGGCTTCTTTTTATTCTAAAAATAAAGTTAAAATAGGTGACCAAATCAATATAGATGGCGTCTCAGGTATTGTAGTTCAGATTGATAACTCTTCGATAGTTGTCGATGACAATACGCAAATTATTCATTTTCCTTTGAGTAAATTATCAGAGGGGAAATTTGAAATCAAAAAGAAATAATTGACGTACACTTCTACACCACAATTCACCCAATAATTTTGACATAGTACTTTACTTGTATTTGATTTAGTTTTTAAATCATTACCTGAAATTAAGTACAACTAAATTATATTTCTAAAAGTATAACATTCGATAAATGTTATTTTTTAGAGGAGAGAGTGGTTTATAAATTAATAGCTAATTAGTTTTATATATAAAAATTTAAAAATTAAAATTTCTATCTCGAAATTAAAAAAACGAATCATGAAAAAATTACAAAATTTATTTATTGCGTTCTTTTTGTTTACAGGAATTCTTTCAGCACAAGAAACTCAAGATACTTTATGGACTAGAGGTGCTGCGATTGGATTAGATTTTTCTCAATTATTGCAAATTAACCCTAGGCAAGGTGCTGGTGAGAACAGAATAGGTTTTGGTGGAGCATTAAATTACTTTGCAAACTATTCTAAAGAGCGAGTTTCTTGGGATAACAAAGCATCGTTAAACTTAGGAATCGTAAGGTTAGGAAGTGGGTTAGTCGCTGTAGGTGGAGACAAAAAACCTCTTCAAAAGTCAATTGACGAATTAAGGTTTAATTCTAAATTTGGTTACAAAACTTCAGAAACGTCTAAGTTCTCTTATGCAGCAGATTTTTCTTTTTTATCTCAGTTGTTAGGTGCGTATAGTGACGAGGCAGGTGCCAACCAAAACCTTTTGAGCGAGCCTGATGTGAATGGAACATTATTGTCGCAATTATTTGCTCCAGCACATATTACGCTTTCAGTAGGTATTGATTACAAACCTACAGAGAAGCTTTCTATTTATTATTCACCAATTGCATACAAAAACATTATTGTATTGAACGATGATATTGCGAGTAGAGAAGCAGTTGATGCTGACGGTGTAGGTCTAGGAGCGTCTGTTCATGGAAACGAATGGAACAGTACTACGGATTATAAAAAATCATTTAACCAGTTCGGTTCTTTACTTAGAATGTCTTATGCGGATAAGTTATGGAACGATAGAATTACTTGGACTTCTGGATTAGCATTATATTCTAATTACTTGAACAAACCACAGAATATTGATGTAGATTGGAATAATGAGTTCGCCGTAACTATATTTAAAGGAATTCAGGTTTCTTTATTGACAAATGTATTTTATGATCATGATGTATTTGTTCAATTAACAGACCGTAATTCAGTAGGAGGTGTTAATGGCTTAGGAAGAAGAGTAAGTTTCACTCAACAACTATTAATTAAATACGCTCACCAGTTCTAATCTTTTAGTATTTGAGTGTACTAAAGAGGTAATTCTTCACGTAAGAGTTACCTCTTTTTTATTTTACATATGAAATCTTGTAATGTTAATTTTTTTTGGTTTATTGTGAGTGAATAAAATTTTATCTTAAATATTAGCAACACAATATAACTTAGTCAAGTTGAACAGTTAATATAAAGTGACTGAAATTAAAAAATTTATCAATAATAACCCATGAAGTTCAATAAAATACTCTTCTTTATCTTGATGAATTTTCTGTTTCCTTATATTTCTGAAGGACAAATAGTGATTAAAGAGATTACTATTGAAGGAAATAAAAAAACAAAAGATTATATAATCTTGCAGGAATGCCCCATAAAAAAAGGCGATACCATTGCAATCGAAAACATAGACGAGAAGTTAGCTTTCGCAAAAAGTAGAATAATAGGCTTAGGTTTATTTGTCGAAGTTGATAATAACATCATTGATTGGGAGGATAATCATGAAGTTACACTCCATATCAAAGTAAAAGAATCCTGGTATTTTTATGTGTTTCCTATCATAGAACTAGTTGATCGAAACTTTAATGTATGGTGGCAGGACCATAATCGTTCTCTGAAGAGGATTAATTATGGCGTTGAGGCAAGAATCAAAAATACTACGGGGCACAATGACAATTTCTATCTGAATTTTCAGACGGGTTACAACACAGAATTTTCACTTAAATATAGCAGACCCAACATTACGCCAAAATCATATACTGGTTTTGAAATAAGTACGAGGTATAAAACATTTGATGAAGTAAATTACATTAGTGAGAATGATAAACAAGCTTTTTTTGCATTTGACAGCCGTGGCGAAAGAGCATTTGTTTCTAGAACAATAGACTTTGCACTTACTCGAAGAAAACATCTCTTCTGGAGACATAAATTAGGAGTGAAGTATGACCAAAATACTTATAACCCCTTAGTTCGAGATTCTTTGAATACTAACTTAATTACAGGACTTGATAATGAGTTAAAGACTTTTCATTTATATTATCAAGCGAAATTTAATAATACGGATATTTTTCAATATCCTCTATCAGGGTGGATTGTTCAATTTGATATTAGAAAACAAGGTCTTGGTATTTTTAAAGATGAAAATTTGTTACCTGTAGAATTCTTTGTGGCGTATTTTCATAAAATAAGTCCCAAGATTAGTGCGAGTATATCGCAAAAAGCCAGGATTAACCTATTAAATAATGAACTCTCATATAACAATGCTAAATCAATTGGTTATGGTTCTAGTTCCGTGCGAGGTTATGAAAGGAAAACGGTAGAGGCTAGACATCATTGGGTTGGTAAGTGGTCTATAAATTATTCTTTATTTGATAAAACGATGAATTTGGGCAAATTAATGCCAATTAGCGCATTTAAAGCGATTCCTATTAGAAGTTATTTTGCTACATTCGTAGATATGGGGTATGGATACTATGATTTGGATGTACCTTCTAATCGCTTGCCAAATACATTATTGATAGGCTATGGGGTCTCGTTAGATTTTGTTGTTTACAATGATTTTGTATTTAGGTTCAATTATTCATTTGATAGAGAGGGAAACAGTGGTTTATTTGTTCATTTTGATTATGCTTTTTAGATGCGAGTAGTAGTTTTTAGTAAAAAAGTGAAGCCTAAGGATATTCAATATATTCAAACCTTATTTAATGGGCTCCATCGTTTAGGAATAACAGCATATGTTTACCGTCCTTTTTTAGAATCTTTAGAAGAAAATAAAGTTTCTTTACCTATGCCTGTGGGGATTTTTGATGGTTATTTTGATTTAAAGGTCAATAAAAAAGACTTTTTTATCACCTTGGGAGGAGACGGGACCATATTAGAAGCCTCCACCCATATTAAGGAAATAGGAGTGCCTATATTGGGAATAAATCTAGGAAGGCTAGGTTTTTTAGCTACTGTCCCAAAAACAAGAATCAACGAATCTTTAGATAAATTAGTGAAAGGTTATTATTATATAGAGCCTCGGAAAATGCTTAAACTGGTTTCTAATAAACCAATTTTTGGAGAAACGAATTTCGCTTTAAACGACTTTACAATACTAAAAAGAGACACTTCTAGTATGATTACTATTCATACTTATTTGAATGGTGCGTATCTTAATTCGTATTGGGCGGATGGGCTTATTGTAGCTACGCCGACAGGGTCAACAGGTTATTCCTTGAGTTGTGGAGGCCCCGTAGTTTTCCCCAATTCAAATAATTTTGTGATAACACCTGTAGCTCCCCATAACTTAAATATCAGACCTGTCGTTATCTCTGATAAAAATATAATTTCGTTTGAAGTAGAAGGGCGTGCCGAAAACTTTCTGTGCACCTTGGACTCGAGGTACGAAACGATAAATTCTAGCTTTCAAATTGCGATTCAGCAAAACGATTTTTCTACACATTTAGTTCAGTTGAATGATAGGCATTTTATAGATACACTTAGAAATAAGCTTTCTTGGGGAATGGATATGAGAAATAAATAATTCATGGATAGAAAATTAATAACATTAGCCGCTTTGATATTAGCAGTGGCAGTAGTACTGGGAGCATTTGGTGCTCACGGTTTGAAATCAATGATTAACGAGAGGCAATTAGGTACTTGGGAAATTGGAGTTCGTTACCAGTTTTACCATGGACTAGCAATCCTATCTTTAGCGATTTTATCTAATGAAATTTTAGACGCAAAAATAAAAAAGAGATTAGCAATTTTATTTTTCACGGGAGTCGTCTTGTTTTCAGGTTCATTGTATCTATTAGCCTTGAAAAACTACGTTGCTTCTTCTATTATCTCAGTTGCAGGACCGTTAACGCCAATAGGGGGAATATTCTTCATCTTTGGTTGGGTAGGATTGGCTTTTTGGGCATTAAAAACCCCCTCCAAGTGATAAATACAATTGAGGGGGATTTCTTTTCGGTTTAATTGAAATAAGGGTGAAACCTTAGTTTATAAAGGCTTTTTGTCTTTAGCACTATGTGCAAACAGAAGGTTTACCACACCAATCACCAAAAAAATTAGGGATACGATAAAAACTGTCATAGGGTTAAAAGTTTGATTGTTGTTCTAATGGGATTACAACAGTATTGTAGCAAAAATAGTTCCTAATATTGTATTGTCGATAACTAAACAACCTTCTGCAGGAGCTATTGTTTGTTTACTTGAATTTATTTTATTGATATATAGTTAATTATGTGCGTTATTTTTTTTGCATGCAAATATGGATATATATTTTAATAGATTTCTTTCGAATTAAAGTTAATTGAAATTGGTACAACACTGTCGTATTTATTACAGTTTTGGGAAACAATTAAGTAACAAATACTATTTAATTAATAGAATTATCTGCCTAATTAAATAGATATTCAACCTTTTGTAAAGAAATGTCCTCCTATTTATTATCAATAAAAACCATATCATGGAAAAAAAAATTGCACTATTTGCTATAATCTTGTTGGCAGTAAATATTTTATGTGCACAACCCGACAGAATTAGTGGGGAAAACTTTGCGACTCGTAGTGAAGTAATTGCCAAAAAGGGAATGGTCGCTACTAGCCACCCATTGGCTACTCAAATAGGATTAGAAATATTGAAAGAAGGTGGTAATGCAATTGATGCAGCCATTGCAGCTAATGCCGCTTTGGGACTGATGGAGCCTACGGGCTGTGGAATTGGTGGCGATTTATTTGCAATAGTATGGAGTGCAAAAGACCAAAAATTGTATGGATTAAATGCCAGCGGTCGATCGCCCAAAGCATTAGATTTAGAATATTTTAAAAAGAATAATCTTGATAAAATCCCTGCTTATGGTGCTTTACCTGTCAGTGTTCCAGGCTGTGTAGATGGTTGGTTTGAATTGCATAATAAATTTGGTAATATTCCTATGCAAGAAATATTAAAACCTGCCATAAATTATGCGAAAGAAGGGTTTCCAATTACTGAATTAATTGGGTATTACTTAACTCGTTCCTCAAGGGTATTTGAAAAATATCCAAATTTCAAAGATGTTTATATGCCCGAAGGCAAACCACTACAAAAAGGAGATGTGTTTAAAAATCCTGCATTAGCCAATACTTATCAAAAAATTGCAGAGGGTGGAGTAGATGTGTTTTATAAAGGTGAAATTGCTCAAGTAATGGCAGATTTTCTTCAGTCGCAGGGCGGTGTGATGACTTATGAAGATTTTGAAAATCATACTTCGGAATGGGTAGAACCAGTTTCCACGAACTATCGTGGGTATGATGTGTGGGAATTACCTCCCAATGGACAAGGAATAGCTGCTTTGCAAATATTAAATATCATGGAACAATATGATGTAGCTAAAATGGGCTTCGGTTCGACAGAATATGTTCACCATTTTGTTGAAGCTAAGAAATTAGCCTTTGAGGATAGAGCTAAATATTACGCAGACACTGATTTCAATGATATTCCTGTCGAACAATTAATCTCTAAAGAGTATGCTAGAAAACGAATGGAATTGATTGATTCTAATAGAGCAAGTAAAAGATACGATGCGGGAGAAATAGAGAAAGGAAATACCATTTATTTGACGACTGCCGATAAAGACGGTAATATGGTTTCTTTAATTCAAAGTAATTATAGAGGAATGGGCTCAGGAATGGTACCACCCAATTTAGGTTTTATGTTGCAAGATAGAGGAGAATTGTTTTCATTAGAAGAAGGGCACTTTAATGTAATTGAGCCCCAAAAGCGACCTTTTCACACCATTATTCCTGCTTTTATTACTAAAGATGGAAAACCTTTTGTGAGTTTTGGTTTGATGGGAGGAGCGATGCAGCCACAAGGACATGCTCAAATTGTGATAAACTTAATTGATTTTGATATGAATCTGCAAGAAGCAGGAGACGCACCACGAATTCGACATATTGGTTCTTCTCAGCCAACAGGCGAGAAAATGACAGACGGGGGAAAAATCAATCTCGAATCTGCAATAGGTTACGAAACCATAAAAGGATTATTACAAAAAGGTCATAAAGTAGAATTTAGTATGGGTGGATTTGGTGGTTATCAGGCGATTAAAAGAGACCCAAAAACAGGTGTTTACTTTGGCGCTTCCGAATCTCGAAAAGATGGGCAAGCTGCTGGGTATTAAAACCACAAAAGCCATCTTTAACTAAAAAGATGGCTTTTGTTTTATATTGATTCTAATAAATCAGCAATTACATATGAGCGATAATATTATCACCAAACTCAGAACATTTCAATAGAGTAGCACCCTTCATCAAACGTTCGAAATCGTAAGTAACTTTTTTAGATTTGATAGCACCTTTCACACCTTTTCCTAGGATAATAGCAGCTTTTTTCCATCCCATGTATCTCAACATCATTTCTCCAGACAAAATAACTGAACTAGGATTTACTTTATCCAATCCAGCATATTTAGGAGCAGTACCGTGAGTAGCCTCAAAAATAGCAACACCTGTTTTGTAATTGATGTTTGCACCTGGAGCAATTCCAATACCACCAACCTGAGCAGCTAATGCATCAGAAATATAATCACCATTCAAGTTTAATGTAGCAATAACATCATACTCAGCAGGTCTTAAGATTATTTGTTGTAAGAATGCGTCAGCAATAACATCTTTAACCAAGATTTTACCAGCAGCCAAAGCTTCATCTTGAGCTTTGTTAGCAGTATCTTTACCATCTTTAGCAGCGATATCATCGTATTGTTTCCACGTGAAAACTTTGTCACCGAATTTTTCAGCAGCTAATTCATAACCCCAATCTTTGAATTTACCTTCCGTAAATTTCATGATGTTTCCTTTGTGTACCAAAGTAACAGATTTACGTTTGTTATCAATTGCATATTGAATTGCAGCAGTAACTAAACGCTCTGTACCTTCAAGAGATACAGGTTTGATACCCAAAGAAGAAGTTTCTGGGAAACGAATGTTTTTAACACCCATTTCTTCGATTAAGAATTTTTTCAATTTATTTACATCATCCGTTCCATGCAAATATTCGATACCTGCATAAATATCCTCTGTGTTTTCTCTGAAAATAGTCATGTTAACCAACTTAGGTTGTTTAACTGGAGAAGGAACACCTTGGAAGTATTGAACAGGTCTTACACAAGCATATAAATCTAAACGTTGTCTAAGAGCAACATTTAGAGAGCGAATACCACCACCTACAGGGGTCGTTAATGGTCCTTTGATAGCAACTAAATGTTCGTTAATTGCATCCAGAGTTTCTTGTGGTAACCATTCGCCTACTTGGTCAAATGCTTTTTGTCCCGTAAGAACTTCTTTCCAAACGATTTTTTTCTTTCCATTATAAGCTTTTTCCACAGCAGCGTCTAATACTTTTTGTGCTGCAGCCCAAATGTCTGGCCCTATACCATCTCCTTCTATAAAAGGAATAATAGGATTGTCAGGTACCTGAATTTTACCTCTAGAAGACATCGTGATTTTACTTCCGCTCATTAGATATTTTTTTTAATTTATAGATTTAAAAATTATATATATGAATTTCGTGCTAAAGTAACTATAAATAATGTATAAAATGGTGATTTTATAGCATTTTTTGGCAAGAAACTGCACAATTCTATATGTTTGATGAATATTTCAACGAAAGAATACTATTAGGGTTTACTAGAACGGGGTAATTTTTAGGTTTCAAACTCGTAGTCTAGTTTATTAATTAATTCCCCTAAGCCATCTATTGGAATAATAAATTCTGAGGTTGATATATTTTCGTAAGCTATTTGAAAGCCTGTGGCATACATTTTTACATTAGGAAATTCGCTTTGGAACTGAGATGTATATTCGGAAAGATTCATTTTTGTAAAACTATCAGAAAATATGGTAAACACATTACTGAAATTGTTAATTAGATATGCTTCTTTCAAGTCTTGCAAACTCACATTTTTGCCCAAATAAATGACATTTATGCCTCTGGAACGTAAAAAGAAATTAATGATAAGAATTGTCATCTCTTGTTCTTCGCCTTCTGGAAGATAAATAACAAATTTAGGTGCATTCCGATTGGGGAGAGGAGATTGGTCTATTGCTGTCCAAATTTTTTGTGTCAATAATTGCGTTATAAAAACCTCTTGAATCTGCTGAATACTACCCGTAAGCCACAAAAGCCCCAATTTTTCGAGAAAAGGGTTAATAATTTCAAGTATCGTTCTTTCAAAACCGATTTGTTTGAAATTAATATCAATAATGTTCGAAAATTTATATGTATCCATTTCCATCATAGAAAGTGTCAACATATCTAATTGATCGGTCAAGTCTCTACTGACAGAAGTAATTTCAGCTACCTTGTCTCTTAACTCTTCTTTAGAAAACTTGGCAATGGCTGATATTTTGTAACCATTTTTCTTTAGTAAAGCGACATTTATTAGATATTTCAGGTCATCTTCTTCGTAGTACCTAATATTGGTAGAAGTCCTTTTGGGCTCAATCAAGTTATAGCGTTGCTCCCATACACGTAATGTATGAGCTTTTACGCCTACCAGTTTTTCTAAGTCTCTAATTGAATAAGTTGCCAAAAGTATGAAATTTGGAATTTTAACAAAGAAAGTTAGACTAAGGTTCAAATTTTACTCAAGAAAGCCAGTTATAAACCAAAAAACTTGATAGATAAGCCAAAACACTCATGATTACTAATTGGACAATAGGCCATTTCCAACTATTGGTTTCTCGTTTTACGATAGCCAAAGTAGCCATGCATTGCATTGCAAAAACATAAAATATCATTAAAGACCATGATGTCGCTTTGTCAAATGTAGGTTTCCCAGTTCTGCTGTCTTTAGCCAAACTCAATAACTCAATAACACTGGACTCGGAAGCCTCTGACCCTAAATTATTAATGGTAGCAGTGGTGGCTACGAATACTTCACGAGCAGCAAAAGATGTGATTAATGAAATTCCAATTTTCCAATCAAAACCCAATGGTTTAATAATTGGCTCGATAGTTTTGCCTAAGTAGCCCGCATAAGAATATTCCATTTGCAAGGCAGCTGTTAGGTTTTCTTTTTCTTCAATAGATAAATTTTGTGTTGTTGCCATTTCTGATGCTTCGGCAACGGCTTTATTCATGTTGTCTCCAGGCCCATAGCTAGAAAGTAACCAGAGTATAGCCGAAATAACAACGATTATTTTACCTGCTTCCCAAACGAACGTAGAAACTTTATTCCATACCTGAGTAGCTATATTTTTAAGAGAAGGTGTTTGATAGTTAGGTAATGCCAGTGCTAAATAGCTTGAAGTGTCGCTTTTGAGAACAAGTTTGAAAAATAAAGCTAATAGTAATGCGGATACTAAGCCCAACAAATATAACAGTCCAAATGCCATGCCTTGAGCGTTGAACCCCCACCATTCTTGCTGAATAGGAATTGCGATTCCTATCAATACGACATAAACGGGTATTCTTGCAGTACAACTCATCAACGGAGTTACGAGAATGGTTATTAATCGTTCTTTCCAGTCAGGGATAGTTCTCGCAGACATGATTGCAGGAATGGCACAGGCACTTCCTGATATTAAAGCAACAATAGAACGTCCGTTTAGTCCGAATCTTTGCATCAATCTATCGAATAGATATACGGCTCGTGCCATATAGCCGACTTCTTCTAACAAACCTATGAAAAAGAATAAAATTGCAACCTGTGGCACAAAAATAATGGTTGCTCCAATTCCCGCCAATATTCCATCTACAATCAAGTCTTGAAACCAACCTTCAGGAATAATTGTTTTTGAAAAATCCATGAACGCCCCATAGGTTTCGTCAATAAAATCCATCGGAATAGTTGCCCATGTAAAGATTGATTGAAACACAAAAAACATGATTCCAAAAAAGATGAGAGGCCCTAAAATGAAATGTGTAAGTATTTTATCAATTTGATTAGAAAATTCAGATTGATTTTTTGGTTTATATTGTTCAATAGAATTTGCTATTGGTCCAAAAGTATCGAAACGGCTCATCGTTTCATCTACTTGAGCATTTAAGTCGGGAATAGGATAGTTTTCTTTTAGCTTGGCTAATTTCTCCTTAGTTTCTGTAGATAGAAATGAAAGCCAGCTAAAGTGATGAAAAATTAATTTAGCTTGATAATCGCTTTTTGCGTTGGTTAATGTTACAACTTCATTGAGTAGTGTTTGTTCTTCTGCACTACTCTTGTAAGAACTAAAATTTATAGCAGATGGAATATTTTGATAAACTTCAACAATTTTATTTTTCAGGTTTTGAATTCCTTCTCCTGTTCTGCCACTGACACTTATTATTTCAACACCTAGCTTCTTTGACAATTGTTGATAATCAATAGAACTATCATCCAATAAGTCAATCATATTTAAAACTAAAATGATTGGAATTTTTAGGTCCACTATTTGCGAAAACAGAAGTAGTTGTTTTTCTAATTGGGTAGCATCGGCAATATAGAAAATGCAATCAGGATAATCAGAGTTATCGCTATTCGCTAGTATTTCAGCAACCACTTTTTCGTCCGAAGCACGTGGATACAAAGAATAAGCACCAGGAAGGTCAGATATTTTTACTTTTTGGTTGTTATGGCTTAGTGTTCCACTTTTTTTATCTACGGTTACTCCAGGATAATTTCCTGTTTTTTGGTTTAGCCCTGTAAGTATATTAAAGATTGTAGTTTTTCCACAGTTAGGGTTGCCCGCTAAAGCTATATTCTTATTCATGCAATTTCTATTTGAGTGGCTTCGTAATGTCTCAATGCGTATTGAGTTCCTGAAACTTCTACTATACAACTTCGATTGAGTATGTTTTTTCTAATCATTTTTATCTTTTTACCAGGCAAAATACCCATCGAAAACAGTTGAACCGCTAAAGATTTATCTTTAATATTAGTTATTTCGATAGATTGAGAAGGTTTTAATTGAGAAACAGTCCTCATAATAATTTAAGGTTATTGAATTTACAATTTATCTTGAAAATTGGGTTTGGTAAAAATGCAAAACTACTAAAAAGCCTATAAAGTTATAGATAAGAATCTATAGTTATGACCAAACGAGAGGTTTTAATTGATTAAAGAAGTATAGGATTAAAAAATCATCAATAATATTTATTAACTTAGGGACTTATAAGAGAGTTAATAGATGCCGCAAACGTACTAAAAAAGTACCCTTCAGTAGTTCTTGTCTTTTAAACTTATCTTTTTTAACACATCCAAATCTTCAAACATCATACTTTAATAAACTTGTTAATTCAACCATGAATTATTCCTTGAATTCATACATATGCTCATTTTTTAGATTTCTTGATGTTGGAAAACTAATGCTTGTTTGTTGTTTGTTTTTTTGTCAGCAAAGCTCTGTTGAAGGACAAAAAACAATGGAAGAGTATAAACAAATGAAAGGCATTAAAGAATGTAGTGACTCTTGTAATCATTCGCTTATCGTTAGTGAAGAATTTGTTTTGTCGAATTATTCAGAAATAATCTCTTACCATCTTTTTAAAATAGAATCTGCTATTGATTCTGATAATGAAGAAAAAATATTTCATCATGTAGAATTGATACTTTTTACATATTTTGGTATAGATATCAATATTCAAACACTAGATGAGGTAACTAATTCTTTAGTTCAAATTAGTAAAAAAAGTAAGCATTACCTCAAGGTGTTAAATTACGTGATATATATCTATGGTAAAGTAGGATATTATAATAAATGTTTTAAATATTTGTCTGAAGGATTGACAGAAATTAAAAAACAAGATAGGGAGTTAATTAATGACTTTCATTCTAAGGTATATTTAAACTATTATAACTTGTATTTGCATGATTTTGCCTATAAAGAAATAGATCAAAATTTCGAAAATGAATTATTTAGAGAGCTTTTGCTAGATGTAAAAAAATGTATAAAAAATAATGACTTTACAAACTTGACGTATGTTTTTTTATCACTAGATTTTTTATTAAAAGATTCGTACGGTACGAATAAAGCTACAGCCTTATTGAATGAATTAAAGGCTGATTGTTTATTTGAAGAATTAAAAATTGAAGATATTTTACGTAAGGCTAAGGCTGAAAATATAGAGTATAAGTATATAGTCTATATAGAACAGAACTTTAGGTATTCAAAAATGATAGCTGATTTAATTAGACAAAAAAATGAATTAGCTTTTGGAAATGAAGTTATACTTAGAGATTTTACCCAGATTTTAAAACAAAATAAAATAAATATCACCAATAATCATTACTTCTTTCAGTTGCTTAATATTCTTTTTGAGTCGAATTTAAAGACACTTGATAAGAATGAATTGAAAATAGTAATTTCAACTTTAGATGAAAGTATTAAATTATTGACATTTAATGAATCAACTAGGTTGCTTCCAAAGGTTGTAAACTATTTCAATTCATTAAGTGATTATAAAAATTCTACGCATTATTCTAATGTTTTAAATAAAATCTATGAAAAGGAGTTTGAAAGGCGAAATTCTTTAGAGGTTGCATATACTTTTGAACAAGCTACTGAGCTTAAAAATAAAGAAGAAGACTTACAAGTGTTTAAACAAAGGTATTTAGTTATTGTAATCATTAGTATATTATTATTAGTTATAATAATATATTCCTTTATGTTCTATCGATTTAAATTAAAATCGCAACAAAAATTAAGCTTTTTAAATAATGATTTGCTGAATAAAAATGTTACAATAAGAAAGCATAATAAAGTTTTACAAAACTTTGCTTTTACCCTTGCTCATGATTTTCAAGAACCATTAAGAAATCTAAGGTATGCGTTGAATTACGAAGTTATAAATTCGATGCCAGTGCGTGTAATAGGCGAAATAAAAGAAATGAATGATGCTTCTTTGAATTACTTGAATAACCTAATAAGTGATTTTCTAAGCTATTGTTTAACTAGTCAAGAAAAAAGCAAGCTAGAGAAGGTTAATATTTTGGATTGCCTGGAGTTGGCAAAGTATAATGTTCAATATTTAGCGGAAGAAATAGTATTACATCATAACGTAAAAGACCTCTATGTTGAATGTAATCAGTCTGAAATAGTAAGTATCTTTCAAAATCTACTCAAAAATTCCATAAAATACTGTGCTTGGGGCAAAATACCTGAAATTGATGTTACAGTACAATATCTTAAAGGCGAATTATTCATTGCTATTTCTGATAATGGTATTGGAATCCCAATAGAAAAGAGAGAAGAAATTTTTCTACCCTTTAAACGTTTATCAAACGTTAGGAAAACGAAAGGCTCGGGATTAGGACTCTCTATTGTAAGTAATATTGTCAAAAAGTATAACGGAAATATTCAAGTTCTAAGTAATGAAAAAGGAGGAACTCTAATAGAGATTTCTCTTAAAGTCAAACAAGTTTCTACTCAAAAAGTCTTGATTCACGAATGATTAAACCGATTGTTAATTAAAAAAAAACAACAATCGGTTTAATGTCACATTTTTAAGGAGTAGTTTTAACAAAACTGATCAAATGCCATCTTTAAGTTTTCCGCAATCAAGTCTGCACTTCTACCTTCTATGTGTTGACGTTCTAGCATATGTACTAAACTTCCGTCCTTAAACAAAGCAATACAAGGAGAAGACGGAGGGTATGGTAACAAGTACTCACGGCTTTTGTCTACAGCTTCTTTGTCGAAACCAGCAAAAACAGTAACACAATTAGTGGGCTTTTTACTATGAGTAATAGCTAATTTAGCACCAGGTCTAGCATTTCCAGCAGCACAGCCACATACAGAATTGATAACCAATAACGTAGTGCCTGTTTTTTGATCTAAAATTTCTTCAACAGCACTAGCGGTAGTAAGACCCTTAAAACCATATTCTGTTAAATCTTTTGCCATAGGGATAACCAATTCAGCAGGATACATATTATTATTTTTAATATTTAAAAAAGTGGATTTTCTTGATAAAGATTGTTAGTTTTGTAACTCAAACATAATCCATCTCAAAAAGTTGTCACAATAATAGTAAATCTAAATAATTTTAAAAGCTAAAAAGACGACTTATTTCTCATATTATGATAAGCGATAATGAATTGGTACATTTTGTGCTATACCTTTTATAGAGTCTAATTGATTTATTCTAACTACATTTTGATTGCTTTCTTTTGTATCAATTTTTTTAGGATAGTATTTAAACTTTACTACTGAGAAAACATATTTGAAAACCGAAGTGTCATGAGAAAGGTTGTATTTAACCTCTTCTTCTTGGGCTGTTTTGTGCTAGCTCATGCGGAAGAATCCCATTATATCGACTCACCTCCCGTTAACAATTACAAGTGTTCGGGTATGTTTGGTGAAGAGCTCATTCCTGATGGAGGATTTGGGACTGGTACTGTCGTTTTTCCAAATGATACATTAAAATACCTTAAAAATAAACAAGGCTTCGGATTACATCAAGTCTACGGGATGCCTACCAATGATAATAATGTTGTAAAAACTAACACCACTTCTGGTTGGGATTTTCCATTCCATAATAATTTTTGGCATCATAATGTTGAGGATAATTCACCAGACCCCAACGGCTATATGTTGGTTATTAATGCTCAACGTGCCAGTACCAAGTTTTATGAAACTACTATTTTGGATGTTTGCGAATTAAGTACTTATCGAATTTCAGTAGATATTTTCCCTTTAGGTTTGCAAAGGTTTCTTGGTCAAACCGTGATTAACCCTAATGTTGGTATTTATGCCAATGGGAAAAAGTTACATACATTTGAAAAAATTCCTCTAACGGGTAGTTGGCAAACCTTATTTTATGATTACAGCCCAGAGGTAAGTTCTGATTCTATAATTATCGAATATAAATTAGAAGCTTTTTTCGCTGGCTATCATGATGTTGCAGTGGATAACGTTTCATTAAGAAAATGCATCCCTGATTTGGATATCGTAGCGAATGGAACAGACTTTTGTTCTGGCGAGGATATTATGTTGATAGCTACTACCAATGGGCTAGAGAAAGCGGGAGGAATGTTTCATTGGCAGCAATTATCCGCAGGTACGTGGAATGATATTGTAGGTCAAAATTCTGATACGTTAAAGCTTGAGAATGCCGAGGTGTCACATTCAGGAATGTACCGATATATGTTTAGCCCAGATAGTTCTGCGACTAACTGTTTCAATTTGAGTGATACTGCCTCTATACACATATTCGAAGATCATCGGTCAGCAGGTGAAGTTGAGCTGAACGAATGTTTTGGAGAAGTCTTTGTTTTTGAGGGAATTCAATTTAACCAAGCAGGGGATACTACTTATACTTTTGTAGATGATAATGGATGTGATTCGATTGTTACTTTAAAGTTGAATTGGTTACCAACACACCAAGATTCGTTTGAAGTTGAAATATGTGAGGGCGAAGATTATTCTTGGAATGGAATTGATTATTCTACAACAGGTGTATTTTCTCAAACTTTGCAAAACAGTTTTGGCTGCGACTCTATCGTTTCGTTGAGTTTAACGGTGAACTCTATTTTTGATAGCACAAATACAGTTGTCATTTGTGAAGGAGAAAGTTATAATGGAATTACCCTTACAGAGGATTCTTCTTGGGTAGAAAGTCTGAAAAACTCATTTAACTGTGACTCTACAATAAGGCATGAAGTTACGGTTTTGAATAATGTAGTTACTGATAAATCCTTTACGGTTTGTTTTAATGACGACTTTAATGGAACATCTATTTCACGAGACACCGTAATTGTTGAAAATTATTTGGCCCAAAATGGTTGCGATTCTATTGTAAGAAATACAATTTCTGTTAATGAAATTCATGACTTAGCAATAGCTGCAAAAATATGTGAAGGAGAAAGCTATTTAGGATTTACGCCTGTGTTAGATACCGTTATTATCGAAAATTTATTAACCTCAACGGGGTGCGATTCTACAGTGACTCATAATGTAGTAGTAAATGCTAAATATGAATTAGAAGAAGAAATAAAAGGCTGTGGTTCTGTACGGTTTAATGGGCAAGAAATATTAAAAGATACCGTAATTGTTGAAGATTTAAAGACCATATCTGGTTGTGATTCTTCTGTAACAACTACGATTAAAGTGATGCCTGATTATAGTCTAGTGAATAATTCGACGATATGTTTGGGGGAAACTTACCTTGGATTTACACCATTGTCTGATACCGTTATTACTCAAAATTTAAGTACTCATTTAGGTTGCGACTCTATTATTCAACATAATGTAAGAGTGAATAATAGTT
This sequence comes from uncultured Saprospiraceae bacterium, assembly GCA_937922815.1. GTDB lineage: Bacteria > Bacteroidota > Bacteroidia > Chitinophagales > Saprospiraceae > CALAJP01. The sequence continues at coordinate 2,516 of CALAJP010000302.1, read as the reverse complement.
ATCGTTTAAACCTAAATAATCAAATATGTGAAGGAGAAAGCTATTTAGGATTTACGCCTGTGTTAGATACTGTTATTATCGAAAACCTATTAAGCTCAACAAGTTGTGATTCTACGGTAACTCATAATGTAGTAGTAAACACTAAGTACGAAATAAAAGAAGAAATAGAGGCTTGTGGTTCTGTTGACTTTCAAGGGCAATCCATCATTAGAGATACGACTATTATCGAACTATTACAATCTTCAACAGGTTGCGACTCCACGATAACTACGGTTTTTGTAGTTCATTCGGAATATTTTGTTAAAAATGAAGAGGAAATTTGTTTAGGAGAAGGACATAAAGGGCACTTCCCTACATCAGATACGGTAATTGTTGAAAAGTTAACTTCTTTTAGAGGTTGCGACTCTATTATTCAGACCAAAATTAATGTTATTCAAAAGGAAACAGAAACTATTGACATTTTTGTTTGTGAGGCTGATTACCAATATCAAAATATTAATATTTCGAGAGATACTACCATTATAGAAGAAATTCCTTTTGGAAATTGTAGTAAAGTAATAACAACAAATTTTTCAGTTGACATTCCTAATGCTATTGCGTTAAGTCACCGTGCATGTGAAGGCGATTCTATTTTTGTTAATAATCAATGGTTTTTGGCTACTGACGCTTCTACCTTTACGGAAAATTTAAAATCGGAAGAAGGTTGTGATTCTGTGGTTGTGCATACTTTTGATTGGGTTCCATCTTATCGATTAGAGACAACTCAAACAATAACAGATACTACTATTAATGGCGTTTTTATAGATAGAGACACTACAATAATTGAGAACTTATTATCTGTGGGGGGCTGCGATAGTATTTTAATTACAAATTATAAAACAGTTAATCATACTGAAAATACGAATATTATTTCTGCTTGCGATTCTGCACTATTCAAGGGGAAATATTATTATTCAAATCAAACTTTTTACGAAGAAACAACTAATAGTTTAGGTGAAATTCATAAACAAACTACTATTATTGAAGTCCACACTTCTTATGAAAAATTAAATAATCAACAAATCTGTGAAGGCGATTTTTACGAATTTGAAGGTAAAAAATATTCAACAGAAGGTAAACATATTGTTAGTTATCAAACTAAAAATGGTTGCGATAGCAATTTGGTTTTAAATCTTAGTTGGATGCCTGTTCAAAAATCGATTGTCGAAACTGAAATTTGTGAGGGAGATATATACGAAGGCTTATTAATTGCCAATGATACTATCTTGATTTTTGAGGAAAAAAATGTTGTTCCGTGCGGTAAAGTTACAGAGCATCGAGTGAAGGTATTAAAAAATAACAATACCAGTTATATTGATAAATCTTCAGCTATTCTTTGCGAAGGTGTAGATGTTGATTTGACGGTTCAAGGAATTACAGAACCTATTTGGTCTACGGGCGAAACTCAAAATATAATTACGGTAAGCGAATCTGGAGAATATACCGTAAAAGGTAAAGATGTTAACGAATGTCCTGTGACGGTTACTTCAATAGTTCCTCCTAAATTAAAATTTGTTCCTTTGGTGGAAGGTAAAGACCCGAGTTGCTTTGGAGAAGGTGATGGTCTAGTCACTTTTAAGAATTTTCATCAGCTAAACGGAGAGGTGTTTTTCTCGAACAACGGCGGAGAAACATTCCAAAAAGACCCTGAATTTGACGGACTATTTTCAGGAGAGTACGATTTGGTTATTAAAGATGCCTTGGGTTGTGAATTCGAAAGCACGGTTTTACTTACGAAGCCTGAAGCATTAGAAATCGATATTTTAAATTCAGAAGAAACAGGTAGGCTATTGGTAGGCGATAATTTTGTTTTAGACTTAGAAGTCAGTAGAAATCAACGTGAAATTGATTCTGTTAGATGGTTTGGCGAAGTTCCTTGCGACACTTGCTTACAAAATATAGTACAGCCCACCGAAGATGTTACTTATACTGTTGTGGTGTATGATACACTCGGTTGCAAGGCAGAAGACGAGCTTTCTTTAGAGGTGATACCTGACTTAAATGTTATTTTGCCGAATGCATTTTCACCCAATTCAGATGGAGAAAATGACATATTTAAACCTATTTTTTCTGGTGATGGAGAAGGACTTGTTGAAGCTTTTGTAATCTTCGACCGATGGGGCGAAGCGATTTTCAAACAAACAAACATGCATTCGTCAAGTAGTAGAATAGGCTGGGACGGAACATACAAAGGTTATGAACTGCGACCTGCTCCGTTTATATATTTATTACAAGTTCGTACTTTAGATGGTCGCCACAAGGTCTATAAAGGCGATGTTTTACTGGTCAGATAAAATGAACCACAATAGAAATTTGTTTTTTTGTGAGAAAATAAATTTTCCTTACTGTCATATTTCCAATCAAATGTGTACTAATATAGATAAAGACAGGTTTGAAGATGGAAAACGATTTAGAAAATAAGTGTTTAGAACAATTAGAACTCAGCAAAGAATCTTTGTTTAGGGTATGTAAAATGT
>CALAJP010000301.1 GCA_937922815.1 uncultured Saprospiraceae bacterium | reverse complement strand
ATTAAGAGCAACTCCAGATGACGAAAAGTTTTTTGAACAGTGGCATTTTGGAACAACCGAACCAGGAAATATAAACATCCAAAGTGCTTGGGATAAAACGACTGGCGGTCAAACTAAAAACGGAAAAGAAATTGTTGTTGCCATAATAGATAAAACTTTTAAAAGAGACCATCCTGATTTAACTAAAAACATATGGGTTAATGAATTAGAAATTCCAGATAATGGAATAGATGATGACAACAATGGATATATTGATGACTATAAAGGCTGGAATGCAAAAGACAACGACGGTAATATTGAGTCACTCTCTCATGACCATGGAACACCCGTGGCTGGAATTATAGGAGCGAAAGGAAATAATGGAATAGGCATTGCTGGTATTAATTGGGATATAAAAATGTTATTAATATCTACCCCTTTAAATCTTCTATCTAGTATTCTTAGAGGCTATGATTATATTTTCAATATGAGGAAATTATATAATGAAACCAATGGAGAAAAAGGAGCTTATATCGTGACTAGCAACTCTTCGTTTGGCTATGATAATGAACCTTTTTCTAGCAAATTCGAGCTATTTTGTAGTATGTTCGATTCTTTAGGAAACCAAGGAGTCCTAAATGTAGCCGCAACAACAAATAACAATTCAAATGTAGATATAGTTGGCGATATCCCTGCCCACTGTTCTTCTGATTATCTAATAATAGTTACTGCACTTCAAGAAGGTGGGGCATTAGCAAATAGAGGTTATGGTCCAATTAATGTTGATATTTCTGCTCCTGGAATCAATATTTTCACCACAACTATTCGTGACAGTCAATACAGATATGATGGAGGTGGAACTTCTCTTGCCACACCTATGGTAGCAGGTGCCATAGGACTATTACATGCTAACAATTGCAATAACCTTGAAGAAATAGCAGATACTGATCCTAGTTTTGCCGCATTATGGCTTAAAGATAAAATAAAGAATAACGTAGATAAATCGTCAGAATTGGAAGCTAAAATAGCATGGGGCGGTACTCTCAACATTAATAAAACCATGGACGATTTAATTAATAATTGTCTAGAGTGTCTCTACCCTTTCCAATTTCAATATGAAAATATAGCCAAAACCAGTGTTGATTTAAATTGGCAACAGGTACAAGCCGTTGATTCTCTAAAAATAAATATCCACAATAAAGATACTGACCAAACTACTACCTACTACCCTAGTCAAAATAATTTATCCTTAGACGAATTATCTCCTTGTACTTGTTATGAAGTCGAATACAACTCTATTTGTGGAACTAACGAAAGTTCTCCTGTTATTGACTCTTTCAAAACAACGGGCTGCTGTATAAACCCTGAAGGTTTTGAAACCTTTGGTGTTACCCAAAGTTCTATTCAACTTAGGTGGCAAAAAGTAGATACCGCCCAAAATTATAATATCCGTTATAGAGCTGATTTTGAAAACGAATGGACTGTTATTGAAAATATTAGCAGTACTGTCCATGTTGTCAATAATTTATCTAGTTGTAGTTCTTATTATTTCGAAATAAAATCGAATTGCGATACAGAATTAGAATATGGCAATGCAATTACTGAAACTACGGCAGGTTGTGGCAGTTGTACAGCCCTCGAATATCCTGAATCTAAAGGAACTCCAAATTCTGAATATATCACAGAAGTTAATATTGGTGGGAATAAAAGTATTTCTGAAAACGATAATGGATATAGGCTATTCGATGAGGGAGCCTATCGTTTTTCCGCTTGTGAAGAAGTTCCCATTACCGTAAAATTTGAATCCGTTACTAATATTCCTACAACAAACAAAATAGGCATTTGGATTGATTATAATCAAGATGGTGTGTTTGATGACAATGAAGAAATTTTGAATAGTGATAAAATAACAGATTCTATTACGACAGACATTCTTGTTCCTGAAACTGCTAAAAGTGGGCTAACCCGAATGAGAGTTTCTATGGTATTTATTTCTAGTGAAACTGAAAAGGTATCTCCTGTTATTAACTATAATTTTGGAGAGATAGAAGATTATTGCGTTACCATTGTGAATAATAATGCAAATGCAACCTGTCCTTCCTCTTTAGATTTCACGGTTTTTAACTCGATAGATGACGAAGATTTATTTATCAATATTCTTAATCATCTCAATTTCTACAACATCATTCTCGAACTCAAAAAAGAAAACGATAGTAATTTCGAAGAAGTAAACCTACATTCTAATAATTCGATAAGAGTCCCTCGTGAAGCTTACGAAAAATGCGAAAATTACCAATTTAGAGTATCGGCTCAATGTGCTTGTTCGGGCGATAGAATAAGTAGTTCACTACAAGAAATTATTACTCCTTGTCGTGTTTCAAACATCGCCACTAATGAACCTATTATTGAAAACCCAATTCTATACCCCAACCCTAACCAAGGTTCGTTTTGGATTAAAAACCTTCATCAGTTTGAGAACAATTATAATATCGAAATATACAATCTGAATGGTCAAGTCATTTATTCAAAACAAAACATTATAAAAAATAATATTAACCAAAAAATTGATTTACCCCAATATTTGACTAAAAGTGTTTATTTTTTAAAAATATTTGATGACAAAAACTCGTTTAATCAGAAATTTATTTTAAATTAA
>CALAJP010000300.1 GCA_937922815.1 uncultured Saprospiraceae bacterium | reverse complement strand
AGAAATTTATGATAAATTGAAAATGAGTTTCAATGCTCAATATGACGAAAAAGATGCTATCGGAAAAAGATACCGTCGTCAAGATGCTATTGGAACACCTTTCTGTATCACAATTGATTTTGATACATTAGAAGATGATACTGTTACTATTCGTGATAGAGATACCTTGAAACAAGAAAGAGTTGCTATCAAAGATGTTAGAAATATTGTTGCTAATAAAGTAGATATGGCTAATTTGTTCGAGTAATAAAAGACAACCTATACAACGACCAAGTCGTTAACGATAACAGTAGGGTGGGGAACAAAATCAACCACCAAAAGTGAATATTTTCTTGCCCTACTCTTATCAAACTTCCCCATGAGGCAATTCCCTCTCTATCTCCAATTCTTAGAAAAGATAAAATAGATTCTGCTATAATGGCTTTTCCAGCTACCAAAACTAAATGCACTCTTGCATTAGTAGTTACTTTATTCAATAGATGGAAATATACAATTTTGTAAAAGGGAACTTGATTACGAATTGCCATTTGAATATATGGTTTATTCATTAATGCCAACGTTTCAGAACGAACAATAGTCGTAACGCCTGTCCAAAACATTAGACTCATCACCAAAATAATATGGAAAGTTTCGACCTTTTCGATAATTGAAAAGATAGCTAAGTAAATCACCAAACTAGGAAAAGAATCATTAAACTGAATCACTTTATTAATAATAGTGTCTAATGGAATAGAAATTTTTCTATCGAAAAAATCAGGTATTAATAAAGGACTAATAACTAAAAGAAAAATAATTAAATATGCCCAATGAGATAATACTGGAATTGGCAATAATAAATAAATAATCAGTGGCGTACTAACCAATAAAAAAAGGATAAAATTGAATAACGAGACTCGATATTTATTAGCATAAAATCCACTAATTATACCAACAATAATTCCTATAAAACCTGTTAATAAAGCAACACCAAAACCAATTTGTAAAGCTAAATTAGTGCCATGAACCAAAATACCCAACACATCTTTACCCAATTCTGTTGTTCCTAAATAATGCATTTTTCCAGATTCTGAAATAGAAAAAGGAGGCGTAAAAATATTATCTAAATCATGTGCATTAGGTTCGAAAGGAGCAGGGGTAAATATTCCTACCAAAACAAGGAAAGAAACAAATCCAATTAATAAATAGTTCGTGTTTTTCATTTGTCATAAAATAAAAAACCTCTAGTTAGATTCAAACTAGAGGTTTTCATAAATCAAAAACGATTTATTATTTTCTAATATGGATATAAGCTTCCATTTCAGGATGTTCAGCCAAATAGTCTTCCATAATAGATTGAGCACCCGACTCTTCCTCAAAACGACCAATATTTACTGTATAAAAAGAAGAATGTTCAAAAATGGTTATTTCTGCTCCCAAGAAACCAATTTCTTTCATTCGCTCTACATAATCTTTGGCATTTTGTTCAATAATAAAATTCCCCACGACAACCATATAACTACCAGCCATTTGAGAACCTGAATCGTAAGGAGAAGTATTTACATTTTCTTTATTAGATGATAAAACCGCCTGTGCAGAATCATCGTCAGTTTCATCAGCATCCATCACATCGGATAATTCATCTATATCATCTGACTCTTCATCGTATGTATCATCATCTAAATATTCATCGTCCTCAGTATCATCCATTCTTTCTTCCGCAAGGTCTTTTTTAACCACTTTAGATTTAGGGGTTTCGATACATGAAGAGAAATTCAATAACAAAATAAATGACAAAAAGAGTAATGCGATATTTTGCATAAGTTTGAAAATTAATGGTAAAAGAATATAGTTTATTATTTAGTTTGTACGTATGAGTTAAAACCATGTTTCTCATTTAGAGAATTAGAAACTAATTTTGCTTGTGATTTTGACTGATAACGTCCTAAAAGTACAGTTTCCAAAGCAGATTGATTAAATTTAACCAACTCAGCTCCTCGAAATCCCTTCTCTTTTAGGTTTTGTACCTGCGTTAGTGCATTTGAAGTTAACGAATAAGAACCTACCACAACCATATAACGACCATTTTCAATAGGCTTTATACTTTTACTCCAATCTTTATTTGCCTTTTTAGTAGCTTTTTTTCTATTTGCTTTTCCAACCTTAGTTTTTTTATTTACTAATTTGGGTTCAGCTACTTTCTTTTGATTTACCAATTGGGCATTGCTATCCTGATTTGAACTACCTTTTTCTTCAACACTTTTAGACATTAAACTATTTTGCTGACCGCTAAGTCTATCATCATGGTCATTAATCGCCAAACTACCATCATTTTTTACATCTAAATTTAAGGCATTGGCAACCCAATCAATATTTTTAACTTGACTGGTGTAGTAATTATTATCAAGACCATATTGCGAATCGTACACTTTTAGTCCTAATAGACCAATTAAGCAGATTAACAAAAGTGTGAATATGGTTTTTAAAAGGCTCAAAGAACGGAACATCTGTGCTTAGTTTTTATAAAATATTCATTATTAAAAATTCAATATGATATTACAACAAGATAGTATTTTAAAAATATTATTCCAATTAGACACATATATTTTATGTTAATGAATTTTTAAATAGCCTATAATTACGTAGCTACTTGGTTTTGTTCCCCAATATTGTCTCCACAACTCACACAAAAAGGTAAATGAACAAAGTTGACATGGTCGCATTTTTGGCAAGGAGCAAAGAGTTGCGTGCCACAATATCTACAAAAATCCGTGGCTGTACCATCGGTATTCACTTTACTTTCTGATTGATTTGTCCATTTTAGGTTTAAGAAATCTTTTCCACAAGAAGGGCAATTATGGTTTTTTAATGCCTTTTCAGCCAAATCCACATTTTTGAATCTATCTTTTTTAGGGCTCTTTGCCGCTTTTTCAATTTCTTCTTTTCTACGAGCGATATAATTTTTCAACCAATCAATGGAATATTTTCCAACAACAATACACAAAAGAATGCCTATCGTATATCGAACATATCCACCATAAGCAGGAAAATAAGGAACAACTCCCACAAAGAAACTATACACTGAGAAAATAATATACCCTAAAAATATAGGCCAATATTTATGATTTCTAAACTTGAAAAAGAAAAATACGCCCAGCAAAAGAATAGGAATCATTATCCCAAAACGTATCATAAAAATACGCAGGTTAAAGGAATGCATCTCTTCTTCATATACTTCAAAAGCTAATTGTTTTTCAGCTTTAATTTTATCATTAATTAGATTATTTTCATTATTAATGGCATTGATTTGGGTTTGAACTTTATCCACTTCCTGCTCCCAAGACTTTTTTACTTTATGCAATTCATCTAATGCATTTGCTCTTTTACGAATAGCAGTATCTTCGCTTGCTAAACCGATTGATTTTCTGGCAGCAACCCAAGTTTCAAAGGATTCTTTTTCTGCTTTATAATCTTCAGCTGTTTTTTGAATAAGTTTCTTGAAACGGCTTTTTTCCTCATGAAGCGTGAATAATGAATCCCTTAAAATATTCTGCTTAGTAATCAATTCAGTACTTACGGACTCTGCGTTAGGGTAATTTGGAGCTACATTCCAATTTCCAATATCAGAAATGATACGGTTGGTTAATAGTATCAAAAAAATTGCTAATACTAAAGAAATAGTTATATTAACAAACTTACTTACTTTATTAATTTTGTTACTATTCATATATTGTTCATATTTGGTGGTGTTAGTAGAATTGATATAAATTTAAACCATATTATGAAATTTTGTTTCAAAAATCTACTAATAATCAATCTTTGACGATTTATATAAATGCTTATTTATTAATGTATTAATATTCAGTAAACTTTAACAGATGAAAAAAACTCCATTACACGCTATACATGAAAAATTAGGGGCTAAAATGACAGATTTTGCAGGTTATGACATGCCAATTTCTTATTCTGATATAAAATCTGAACATTTTACGGTTCGGAATGGAGTAGGAGTTTTTGATGTTTCTCACATGGGAGAATTTATTGTGAGGGGTAAACAAGCTGCCGATTTAGTGCAATGGATAAGTAGTAATGATGTAACGACATTAGAGATTGGTCAAGCACAATATTCATGCATGCCCAATGAAAAAGGTGGAATTGTAGATGATTTACTAATCTATAAACTACCCGAAGAAAATTGTTCAGAAGGAGAAACGGCATTTATGCTTGTGGTGAATGCATCTAATATTCAGAAAGATTGGGATTGGATTCAATCTCAAAATAGTTTTGATTGCCAAATGATTGATATTTCTAAAAAAACAGGATTATTAGCCGTTCAAGGCCCAAAAGCAGATGCGACTTTACAAAAACTAACGGATTCTAATTTAGCCGATATTCCTTATTACAGTTTTGCAAAAATGAATTTTGCAGGACTAGAAAACATATTAGTTTCACGAACAGGTTATACTGGTGCAGGAGGTTTTGAAATCTATGCCGATAATGATAAGATGGAAACCATTTGGAAAAAGGTTTTCGAAGCAGGAGAGGAGTTTGAAATAAAACCTATTGGATTAGGAGCTAGAGATACGTTGCGTTTAGAAATGGGATACTGTTTGTATGGAAATGACATCAATGATGAAACGATTCCTAATGCAGCAGGTTTAGCTTGGATAACAAAAACGAATACTGATTTTGTTGGAAAAGAAGCTATTTTGAAAGCAAAAGAAGAAGGATTGAAACAACGTCTTTGTGCCATGCTACTCGAAGGAAGACGTATTCCAAGACAAGGTTATGAAATTCAGAATGAACAGGGAGAGAAAATTGGTGTTGTAACCTCTGGAAGTTTGTCACCGACCTTAGAACAGCCTATAGCTTTGGGTTATGTAAATGTTCCGCTACACAAAAGAGGAAATACTGTTTTTGTAGCCAAAGGAAAGAAAACTTTCGAAGCAAAAATTGTTAAATTACCGTTTGTAAAATAAAATTAATTATATTCAATTATGGCTCTTACAGAATCAAATATGTTGGAATTGGGTACAAAAGCACCTGATTTTAATTTAATCGATACTATTTCTGATAAAAATATGTCTTTGGCAGATGTTGCTGGTAAAAAAGCAACGGTTGTTATGTTTATTTGTAATCACTGTCCTTTTGTTGTTCATGTTAATAAACAAATGGTCAGCATTGCAAATGATTTTAAAGACAAAGAAGTAGGTTTTGTTGCTATATCATCAAATGATGTGGAAAACTATCCACAAGATGGTCCCGACAAAATGAAAACGCATGCAGCAAAAGAAGGATATAACTTTCCTTACCTGTTTGACGAATCTCAAGAAGTTGCCAAAGCTTATGACGCTGCTTGTACTCCAGACTATTATGTTTTTGATGAAAATCAAATCTTAGTTTATAGAGGAAGAATGGACAAATCAAGACCAGGGAATGAACAACCCAACGACGGTTCGGATTTACGTTCTGCTATTGAAAATACAATTCAACAAAAACCAATTATTAACAACCAATTGCCTAGTGCAGGTTGTAATATAAAATGGAAAAAATAACCAAATTTGGATTATCTAATTTTAGATCAGGTTAATAAAACCTACGGAGAAAAGGTACTTTTTGAAAACCTTTCTTTGAAAATAACAGAAGGTCAACGCATTGCTTTAGTGGCTAAAAATGGTAGTGGAAAATCTACCTTATTGAGAGTTATTGCTCAAGATGAAGCTGCTGAAGGTGAAAATGCCGTCGTTGAAATGCACAAAAGTATTAAAGTTGGTTATTTGAAACAAGAGCCTCTTTTTAACCCAAGTGATTCTGTGTTAGAAGCTGTACTTACTGCTGATGAACCCAAAGTGCATGCTTTCAAAGCATACTCCAAAGCCATGCTTAATCCCAGTGATGAAAAAAGTATTGAGAAAGCCATTAATAAAATGGATGACTTGAAAGCATGGGATTTAGAATCAGAAGTCCAAAC
>CALAJP010000299.1 GCA_937922815.1 uncultured Saprospiraceae bacterium | reverse complement strand
GTTTTTTGTTTAGCAATTTTATCAATCACTTCCATGCCATCTAATACCCTACCGAAAACAGTATATTCACCATCAAGGAAAGGAGCACCGCCTATGTCTAGATAATGAACTCTTTCGGCTTGAGTATATTTGAAACCACGACGCATTTCTATTTGATTAAGTTCGGCACCCGTAGCTCTTTTTCCATCAACAATATAGTATTGCGAACCCGATGAAGCACGCTCAGGGTTGATATTATTCCCTGTTCTAGCAGCAGCTAAAGCCCCTTTAACGTGTTTGAACGAATCTATATTAATTTCCGCAGGAATGGTATATCCTGGACCTCCGCCTCCGAGTCTTTTGTTTGCATCTGCTCCTCTGGATTCAGGATCTCCACCTTGCACCATAAATCCATTGATTACACGATGAAAAAGCAAACCATCATAAAACTTATCTTCTGCCAATTTGATGAAATTATCTCTATGTTGAGGGGTGTAATCGAACAATTCGATAAGCATATTTCCAAAAGAAGTTTCTATTTCAACCAAACATTTTTTTGGAGCAATAATTTGAATGGTTTGGGTATAAGTATTTTTCTTATTGCCTTTGATTGCGGTTAAACTAACTTCGTAGTTCCCTGATTTTCTGAATCTATGTTGAGCAATGCTATCCGTTGAAGTGCTATCATCACCAAAGTTCCAGATATAGCTTTCGCCCAATTCGGATTGATTGCTAAAAGAAATAATGGCTGGAGCTACAGCCTTTTTGGTATCAGCAGTAAATAATGCTTTGGGCGTACCACAAGCAGAAAACAATAGAATTATGATTGTATTGGCGAATAAAAATTTGTTTAACATGGGATTTTTTTGAATTTATTGAACGGGAGTAATTTTCATTTTAATGTCTTTGATAGGTCTTGCTCTTTTATCGACAGGAACTTTAGCTATTTTGTCAACAACTTCCATCCCGGCAGTCACTTTTCCAAAAACAGAATATTTTCCATCAAGAGAAGGATAACCACCTTCTGTTTTATAACGGTTTCTTTCTTCTGGTGTGTAAGGTCTTCCCAATGCTTTTTCGAATCTATCCAATTCCGCATCTGAAATATTTTTTCGACCATGAACGATAAAAAATTGTGAACCATTCGAAGCCTTTTTAGGGTTTACTCTGTCGCCTTGTCGTGCCGAAGATAATGCACCTCTGAAATGAAGTCCACCCAATTCGGCAGGAATCGTATATCCAGGACTACCTTTTCCTAACATAGCACCCGGTTTAGCCGTTTTAGATTCTGGGTCTGCTCCCTGAATCATAAAGTTGTTCATTACACGATGAAAAAGCAAATCATCAAAGAATTTTTGTTTGACCAATTTATTGAAATTCTTTTTATGTTTTGGCGTTTCATCACTTAGTTCTACGGTAATGTTTCCTTCGCTAGTTTCGATGAGAAATTCATTTTCTCCAGCACAAGAAGTTATTAACAATAGAACAAAAAAAGGAAAGAATAGAAATTTATTCATTTTCATAATTACTAGTTTAAACGATGAGTTTGGTCTAATTGGAAATAATCAATTAAGTTTTTAATAATTAGCTTCTCTTGTTGTTTGTAATCCCCCACTTTCATCTGTTTGCTTTGGGCATAATGAGGCCAACCGTCTTGGTCACGTCCTTTGAATTCAAAAAAACCATCTTGAGACAATAATTCGCAAACGGCAACATGCATCAAGTCTTGTTTTTCTTCTTTGGTATAGTCTGTTCTGATAATTCCCGTTTCTTGAATACCTACAAGAAGTAATACGGTGTCTAATTTGGGCAATTCTTTGTGTTTCATGGTGTCTTTGACATAGTGTCTAATACGTAACCATTCAAAGTCGAGTTGCCAATCTGGATTCATTTTCATAGAAAAAATATTGAAAACAAAAGTAATAAAAAATAGAATTAACTTGCCAATTGTTTTGCTTTCTGAGCAGCAGGAACGGAAGCTAGTACACTTATTAACATGATACTAATAGGTACTATTATAAAATCGAACAAATTTAATGACATAGGGTAGGTGTCAACGATAAATAATTCAGGAACAGGAATAATTCCAAATGTTTTGTGAAGAAAATAAAAACCCAAACTAAATACAACGCCAATACCTGTTGCCAACACACCAATCCAAACCCCTTCGAGTAAGAAAATGGCTCCCACTTGCTTTTGAGTCATTCCCATAGCTCTAAAAATTTTGATATTATGCTGTTTTTCCATGACGACCATCCACAGCGAACCAACCATATTGAAAGCAATTAGTAAAGAGGTAAAGAAAATGATAGCGAAACTAATCCATTTTTCCATTTTCATTACTTTGTAGAAAGATTCTTGTTGCTCATATCTGTTTTTGAGAATGATTTTATCTCCTAAAATATTTATTATTTCCTTTTTGACTGTCGATTCGTAGTTCTTGCTCTGTAGCTTTATTTCCAAGGCAGAATATCGATTGTTTAGCTTTAGTAATTTTTTTATAAAATCAATATCAACGATAGCATATTGAGTGTCATATTGTTGTTGAATACTAAAAAGACCTACGGGGTGTGCTTTTTTCCTATTGAATTGTTGACCCGTTAAAATTGATTTTTTTTTCTTAGGTAAATAAATATCTACTTTATCAAATTTATTATCAATATTCAAGTTTAACTGATTACTAAGTCCAGCACCAAAAACTATTTCATGTTTTTTGGATTTTTTATTCAGAAATGTACCATACCGTATGTATTCATCAAGTGGATTTACATTTAGGAAATTTTCATCAACGCCTTTTAGTATTCCAACGGTTTGATTTCCTTGATATTCAAAATAAGCAACTTCTTCTAGTGATTTAGAAACCGTTTCTATCCCTTCGATAGCGAGTATTTTTTGCATTTCTGTACTATCAATGACAAAGGTTTTTCCTTTGTTAGGCATCACTTTGATATCAGGGTCGAAACTACTGTAAAAAACAGAAAGAACTTCTGAAAAGCCGTTGAAAATAGAATTGAATAGTAATAAAACAACTGTACCAATAGTCAATCCCACAACAGAGATTCCTGTAATAAGATTGACTACATTTTTGTTGCTTTTGCTAAATAAATAGCGTCTAGCAATCCAGAACGGTACAGATTTCGACATTTATATTTTGTTTTATAACTCGATGTGAGTTAATGTTTGGTATTCTTCGATACGCTTTTCAACCATTGCATCAGTTAATTGGTGATACACTTCGTTACTAAATTCACCAACGCAGAATGAAGCCATCACGGTACCCATAACCATTGCTTTTTTCAAACCAGCAAAAGAGCTATCTCCAGTTTTAGCTACTTGACCGATGAAACCACCAGCAAAACTATCACCTGCACCTGTTGGATCCATTACTCTTTGTAGAGGAATAGCTGGTGTTACAAACATACCTTCTTCGTGGAATAAAATAGCACCATGTTCTCCTTTTTTGATGATAAGAGTTTTTGGTCCCATCTCTAAAATCGCTTTTGCTGCATCTACCAAATTAAATACTCCTGATAATTGACGAGCTTCTTCGTCATTAATCATCAATACATCAACTTTTTTGATAACTGCTTTTAATTCTTCAAGCGCAATATCCATCCAAAAATTCATCGTATCCAAAACGATAAGTTTAGGGCGATTATTCATTTGCTCGATAACTGCATTTTGAATAGCAGGAGCTAAGTTTCCTAACATTAAATACTCAGAATCTTTATAAGAAGCAGGTAATTTAGGGTCAAAATCTGCCAATACATTTAATTCTGTAACCAAAGTATCTCTACCATTCATATCATCATGGTATTTACCTGCCCAGAAAAAAGATTTTTTTCCTTCAACGATTTCTATACCTTCTGTAGAAATATTTTTGTTCTTCAAAAATTCCAATTCACTATCTGGAAAATCATCTCCAACAATAGAAACCATTTGGATATTGTCAGCTAAAAAAGAGGCTGCAAGGCTCGTATATAAGGCAGCTCCACCTACTACACGTTCTCTTTTTCCGTATTTAGTTTCTATGCTGTCAAAGGCAACTGTGCCGACTGAAATGATACTCATTTTTAATTTTTTTTAATTTTTTTTCTAAAATATTTGCACAAGATAATAAGATTTTATATTTTTGCAATCGCAAAGCTACTACGTAGTATTTGAAGCCTCTTTAGCTCAGTTGGTTAGAGCGCCGGACTGTTAATCCGTAGGTCCTTGGTTCGAGCCCAAGAAGAGGCGCATCAAAAAGGTTTATCATTAATTTGATAAGCCTTTTTTGTTTTATAATATTTACAAATCACTACAAATAATTCCATTTCTTACTCTTGGTGTAAACCATGTAGATTTGGGAGGCATTACACCTCCTAAATGAACTCTATCACTCATGTTTTTATAGGAAATAGGGTTTAATATTATTCCAACAGCATTATCCGTTTTATGAATATGTTTTTGGATAGATTGGTCCGTTAAGTTTCCGTGAATATATTTAATATCCTTGTTCTTAATATTAAGCTTTGCGAAGAATAATTCATTGAGTAAATCTACATCTAGCTCATTCCCATTGGATTTAAATTTATTTTTCCAGTTTAAATGGAGTCTTTTATCGCCTTTAATTATTTTAATATCAAATTTTTCCTTTTGATGAGACAGGGTAAATAGTTTATCTAGTAATTCATCAAACAATTCATTTTTATGAATAGGTAAGTTAAAAAAGCGATGAAAGGGGAGTATATTAGTTTGTTTGTTGGAAATAAATTGTGCTAGAAAATTTCCATTTGGGTTTAGTTCGTCCTCTTGGATTAATTTCTCAATTGCACTTATTCTGTGGTGCCCGTCCGCTATAATGCAATTATGGATATTTTGATTGAATAAATTTTGAATAATTGGAATATTTTCATCGCTGATAGTCCACAATTGATGGCTTTCGCTTTTATCTCTAAATTCAAAAGTAGGTGAACAGGTTGAATTATTGACCAGGAATTTTGAAATTTCAGAAACATCTTCATAAACCAACAAAATTGGTTTTACCATCATTTTATTAGTTAATAATTTTTCTGCTTGGTAAATGGTTTTAGCTTCTAAAATATTTTCATGTTTTAGAATTTTGTTGGATAATATCGATTGAATAGGTGTTTTGGCTGTAATAGAAATGCTTGTACCCCATTCAGATGATATTTTATGAATAAAGAGATGAGTTTTTTCTTGTTTAGATAGGTCAAATTTTTTACTTGCAAGTTTGTAATCGCTTTTTACTTCATCAGAATAATTGATTATGTCAGTAATTAAAATCGGATTAGGAGTATGAGGAATAAAAGGAACTATTTGCATAGAAAAGAATTAGAAATATAATCTTAAGATATGATGGTTAATAACTACTTTTAATGGTTATTCTTCCTCAATATAAGAAAAATGACTTATATGTGATGAATAATTTAAGTTACTTGTCGACTAGCTGTGGCGCTGGAAGGTATATCTTTTCTATTACCAATATTACTCTTTTTTTTGCTTAAGGTGAAAAACATTTGAGTACCAGAACCATATTCTGATTTAGCCCAAATTTTACCGTTATAAAACTCAATAATCCGCTGACAGATAGCCAAGCCAAGTCCACTACCTTCGTTTTGGGGAACATCAGGACTCCAAAATTTTCTAAAGATGGTAAACACACTCTTTAGGTATTTTTCAGGTATGCCTATACCATTATCTTCTATACAGAACATAATGTGTTCATCGGTTTCTTCTACCTTAGAAACATGAATAACAGGACGTTTGTCTACGGGACAGAAATAGATAGAATTGGTTAGAAGGTTCGAAAATAATTTTTCGAATAAACTTCGATGACCATGAATAACACCTAGGTTTTTATCAATTGTAATCAAAGGTACATGATTCGTTTTGTTCTCGATACCTAAGAACAGAATTAAATCTTCTATTAATTTTTTTAGCTCAATGTTTTCAGCAGGAGGCAGGTTTACAGTAACTCTAGAGAAAGAAAGTAGAGCCTCTATTTGAGATGTCATTTTCTGAGATGATGAAATAATTAAATCAAAACTCTCGGTATCGTCAATACTCAAATTAGATTTTAATTTTGAATATAAGTCTTTACTAAAAAAATTGATAGTCCTTAGAGGAGCTTTTAAATCATGGGCAGCTGTCGCAGCAAAATTATATAAATCTTTATTAGAGCGTTCGAGCTTAATATTAGTTGTTTTCAGATTCTGATATGCTTTGTCTAGTTTTTTCTTTGCAATGTCTAAGCCTTTTTTATGTTTAACAGAAGTGGAATAGTATTTTAGTAGGAAATAAAGAACTAAGCATAAAATCAGTAAACTTATAGACAAAATCATTATGATATTAAACCTAGATTGATCTTTGGCAAGTAAAAAATCTTTTTCTTGAATGAGCATTTTTACTTTATCGGATTCGACTTGAAGGTTATTAGAAAAGTTTTCTAAGTCTATAATTCCTTTGTTTGTATTAATTAGTTTCGTTAAAAATTCATTAGTAACTTTTAGGTAATAGTCTCTTTTAGACGGAGAACTTTCTGCATAAAACTCAGTTAAAAAGTTGGCTGGTTTCATGAGTCCATCAAAAAGGTCGTTTTCTGCTGCAATTTCAAAAGCCATTTTTTTATCCTGAACGGCAGCTTTTGTATTGTTCATTTTTAAATAATAGTCTCCTCGAAGATTAAAGAAATTGGAAGTATACCTAGATTGTATGAAGTTTTGTTTGTCAGAAATATCTACTTCAATTTTATCTATTATCTCTTTTGCTTTAATTAGGTTATTATTATTTAAATAAAATTCGCCACAACCTAATAAAACTTCTAAGAAGTTGAAATGAGTGTTATGGTAATCTCCTATCCCTTCGTAAGAACTCCTAACATGATAATAGGCTTTGTTTTTTTGACCAAGTTCGTAGTATGTTTTACCTAGTAACATATTGGTAAGTCTATAGTTGGTGCTGGTATTTAGTGCCTGCTTGGGATGTTCTAATGTTATTTTTTGGTATATCTCTAATGATTTTGAAAAATGGGTTAGTGCTAATTCATATTTTTCTTGTGAAAAAAGAATTTTGCCAAGAGCGGCGTTTCCTGTTGCAACTTCATAGTCAAACCCTATTTCTTCTGCTTTGTTTAAATATTCTTTATGCAAATGAATAGCAAAATCACGATTTCTTAAATTAAGATAGGTGTGTGCTAAGATATGCAGTGCATTTAGATAATGTTCATCTTCATTATGTTTTTTTGCTAAGTTAACGGCATTGGTTAAGTACTTTTTTGCCTTTGGCAATTTTTCTGTCTCATAAAAATATTCACCATATAGCCTTAATATAGCAATATCTAATTTGGGATTGTTTTGAGATAAAGAGTAGCAATAATAAATGTCCAGAGTGTCAATACTTAGAAAGGGAAGCATCTTGGTGTCTGCTAATTTGTCTATATTAGGATTGGAGGTACCTGACGGGTACTCCTGACACTTCACCTCTCGGTCAATTTGAACCTTAAAAGAACAAAATACGAGTATTATGCTCAGTAGGAGGCTACAGGTTTTGAAATGGTTTAGTAGATGTTTAGGTCTTCTATTCATAAACTTTATAATCTACACTTTTTGAGTTTTCATTATGTATAATTACCGAGTTATAAATTGTATATTTAATTTGAACTAAGTACTTAACTTTTGGCATGATGAAAAATAATAATAATTTTAAGGTATTTTCTTCGAAATAGTTAGTTTTTGTGACATAGTATTTTGCGTTTTTTTATTTATTTAAATCTTTTGATGTATGAGCATAACGTTAATAATAACAATTATTGTAGGGTATTTTTTTACCTTAATGGCTATATCATTTTGGTCATCAAAAAATACAACAGAAGAAAGTTTTTATACTGGTGACAAATCGTCTCCTTGGTATTTAGTTGCGTTTGGAATGATTGGTGCTTCTCTATCAGGTGTTACTTTTGTTTCTGTACCTGGAGAGGTAGGCAATAGTGCTTTTTCTTATTTTGCAATGGTACTCGGCTACATTCCTGGCTACCTAATCGTCTCTTATGTTTTATTACCAATTTACTATAAAAGTTCTTCAATTACTATATACGGTTTCTTAGAAAAAAAAGTTGGGTTTTGGTCTTATCAAACTGGATCTATTTTCTTTTTACTATCTAGAATTATTGGGGCGTCTTTTCGATTATTTATAGTTGCGGGTGTTTTACAGATAGCATTGTTTGATTCTCTTGGAATTCCTTTCTGGATTAGCGTTTTAGTGACAATTGTGTTAATCTGGACCTATACAATTAAGGGAGGTATTAAGACAATTGTCTTTACGGATACTCTTCAGACTTTTTTTATGGTAGGTTCGGTTGTCGTTTGCCTATTTTCGATAGCTAATGCTATGGATTTAAGTATGATAGAGTTGGTGAAAGCGACTAATGAAAGCGATTTGTCCAAAGTTTTCTTTTGGGATGGAAGTGCTAAGAATTTTTTTAAGTTATTTTTTGCTGGAGTTTTCATTGTTATAGCAATGACAGGGTTAGATCAGGATATGATGCAAAAAAACCTTACTTGTAGAAATCTAAAAGATGCTCAAAAAAACATGATGACGTTTAGTGTTGTTCTTATTTTTGTAAATTTAATATTTCTAACTTTGGGAGCAGCTTTGTTCTTGTATTTCGATTTTGCAGGTTTAGAAGCCTTAGCGAAAACAGACCAAATGTTTCCCACATTAGCGATACATCACTTGAAAGGGGCAACTGGAATATTCTTTTTATTAGGAATTATTGCTGCGGCATACTCTAGTGCAGACTCCGCTTTAACTTCTCTAACAACTACGTTTTGTGTCGATATCCTCAATATTAAAAAACATAAGAATCCAAAAAACACAAGGTTTTGGGTTCATATAGGTTTCTCATTAGTATTGTTCTTTACCATTTTGTTATTTTCTAGTTTTAATGATGACAGTATAGTAGTCAGTGTTTTCAAAGCTGCAGGTTATACTTATGGCCCTATATTGGGGTTATATTTATATGCAATTATAGGAAAAAGACCGAATTGTGACATTTGGGTTTTGCCTTGGTGTATCGTTTGCCCTATCATATGTTATTTTATACAATTGTATTCACCTACCGTCTTAAACTATACTTTTGGCTTCGAATTATTAATTCTAAATGGGCTTTTAACGGCATTTGGTATTTGGGTGGGTTCTATGATAATAGGAACGGTTGAAGAATAGATTTTTTATCAAAATAGTAACTAAGCGATATGGCTTTACGTTTTATAGATTAATGAAAAATTCTTATTTTTTTTGTGGTAAATTATTGGCTAGTGCGTTGTTTTATTTATTGAGTCATCCTTTGTTTACTCAAAACTTAATCCCTAATTCTAGTTTTGAAAAGCATTATTCGACTCCTCGAACATTAAATAAATCGGGGGCTGCTTTTACGAAGAGTATTCCACATTGGTTTGCTCCTAATCAGGCTTCTACAGATTTGATAACCCCTCTGTTTAAGTCCGAAATTGTTAACTTAATCAAGGCTCAAGAAGGTAAAAATGTGGTAGGACTACTACTAAATAGCCAAAAATGGGCGGAATATGTAGGAATTGAATTGCCACAAAAATTAGAAAAAGGAAAGCAATACTATTTTGAATGTTGGTTAGCTATTCCCGATGGCTATAAGGAAATTGAGAAAGGACAATCGGTTTCGTTAAACGATAATTTTGGATTGCTCTATGGGGATAATTTATATTTTACGAATACGCAAGCTATTAATGCCAAACCACAAGTCACTCATTCGACATTGGAATTAGAACCTGCAAAATGGACGAAATTTAAAGCTGTTTTTACAGCAGAAAAAGAAAGCCAGTTTTTATATTTTGGTCAATTCTGCCCTCAAAATATAGAAGAACCTTTTGCGAGAGGCTATTTTTTTGTAGATAACTTTCTACTCGAACCTTTTTTTGATATTAGCCAAGCGTTCAAACCTCCTCAATTAATAAAAGATAGTTTAAATAATATTTTTTTCGAGACGAATAAATCAATTTTAAAAGAATCTGCTTTTGATGCCTTAAATCATGCCCTTCGTTTTCTGAAAGCTCATCCCGATTTGAAAGTCAAAATTAATGGTCATACCGATAATAGAGGAGAGGATTTTCATAACATGGTTTTATCCAAAGCAAGAGCAGAAGCGGTCAAAAATTATTTTGTAAAAAAAGGAATACCTGAAAATAGGTTATTGGCTACAGGTTATGGTGCAACATCACCGCTCTCGGACAATGGTACTCCAGAAGGGAGACAACAAAATAGGAGAGTAGTGTTTGAAATTGTAAACCAAAAGAAAAAAGCTACCTCTAATTTTACAGGATTAAGGTTGGAAAGATTATACGAAAATTATCAAACCCAAAACCTAAAGCCATTAGTTTTACCTACGATTGAAAATAAATTGGGCGAAAAATGGATATCAGACCGTGCTTTTGATATTACTTATCCCGATGGAATTTCTTTTTTGAATGATTTAATAAATGAACACAAAACATTAGTTTTCGCAATTCCACAAAATCAACCCATTTTCAATCTTTATCTGGCAAGGTTGATTAAAGAATTAGAAGTTGAAAGTATAAACTTATATGGAAATTTTGATTTTTTAAATAAAAACTCCTCGAAAGCTATTCATCTTGATGATATTTCAAGACCCTTATCTTTTGATGAAAAGTTTTTTACAAATACTAATGCCGAACTTTCTAATAAATTACATGCTATTTCGGTAGATGAGTGGAAATTGAAAAAGATGCTGAAATTGACAGCTTCGCAAATTTCTGATTCCGAATTACAGATTGCCAAAGCAAAAGCCATGGTCTGGGTTGCCGAAATCAAGAATAAAATTGCCAAAACTGAAACTATAAACATCATTCTGTTTCCATATCAATCCAAAAAAGAGCTCCTTTTTCTAAATGAATCATTAGAAGAATTATTTAAAATGAAGATTCCTTTGATTGATTTTGCAATTTCATCTTCATCAAATATACATACAGTCCATTATAGAAATAAGCCGAGAAATTTAAATTTTAACGATAATTATACTTATCCCCAATACTTAATTTCGGTTCCGAAACCATTCCATTCTTTCGACAATTTTGCTCATCAATATTTTAAAGAATATCATATCAATTTAGACAAATGGAATTTAGACTTCCCTTCTAAAGTTTTCATTTTTGAAAATCAGAATGACTACAAAAAATCTATTCCATGGATGTCTTTTAATACTCAAAATAGTGACTTCTATTTACAACTGCCTAAAGGCGAAAAAAGGATTGTCACTATCAAAAATGGAAAATATAAGGAAAGAGTTTTTGAGTAGGAAAGCTTCAGTGAGATTCTCAAAATAGGAATAAATTACGATTTTTTCTCAAAACTAGACTTAAGTTCAATAGATGGTTTTTTTGATGTTGTTGATTATTAGTGTTTTATGTAGTTTTTACGATATTGGTATAATAAATGTTTATAATATAATATGGACTATTTACTTAACAGAGATTGATATAAGCCGGATAATTATTAAATTATTCGGCTTTTTTATTGAGTCGCCGCAT
>CALAJP010000298.1 GCA_937922815.1 uncultured Saprospiraceae bacterium | reverse complement strand
GGATTGTATGAAAGAAAAAACAGGAATTTTTATTTCAATCAAGGAAAGCACGGAATCTAATACCCATAGGTATTAAGATGAGTACTTGACGAAGAGTGAAGTAAAAAGAACATTTTTAATCCATATGAATTCATTCGTAATAATGTCTATTACAATAAGCTCAATTTACCCTCTTTTAAATAATCGTAATCAAAGTCTCACAAAACACTTTAAACCTATTTACAAAAACACAAACCCTACCAATCAAGTAGGTTTTTAAGTTTAATATTTGCTTTATGCTAATAAAATTCATAAATTAGCGGTAATTATCAAATGATAATATCTAATACGATTTCTAAATAGTTTGATATGAGAAATAAATTCCAATTTATGGTGGATTTTACACTTCCAAAAGTGTTATCCGATGATTTCTTAGAGTTAATTCCTAAGCAAAAAGATGCTGTTCAGAATTATTTTTTGAATGGATCAATTATTTCTTATGCATTTTCAAAAGAATCGTCTAAACTTTGGGCTGTTTTTAATGCCTATTCGTATAAAGATGTTAAAAGGTTGATTTTTAAATTGCCGTTGAGCAAATATATGAACGCTAATATTTCGCCGTTAACTTTTAACCATACGGCTTCTGCTTTTGAAATTCCTGTTTTTTCTCATAATTAATCCAAATCGAACAGGTTTTTCACTCCAACTATTCTAGAAATATTAAATCCTTCTGCTAATTCATACCCTGTTTCACGTCCAAAAACTCGATTTTTCCCCTTTAAGTTGGGCAGAAAATCAGCTCGAGAAATGGGTGAAGAAGGTTCAGTAGAGTTAGGGTCAAAAAATTGGGAACCAAAAGCCTGTATACATTGCATTTTTTTATCCCAATATTTTGTTATATCGACTACAAAATCAGGGTTCAGTTGCTTGTCTTGAATATAATGAAATAAATTATCTGGTCTCCATTTCTCTTGTTTTACTCCATCTATTTCTGTTTCAATCTTCATCAATCCCGATAGGAAGCAAGCGTCATGAACTATTTTGGCTCCTTTGGCATGGTCAGGGTGTCTATCGTCGAGAGCATTAGCTAGCACTATTTTTGGTTGATATTTTCGAATAACTTTAACGATAGCTAATATATTTTCTTGACTATGCGAAAAAAAGCCATCTCCTAAATTTAGGTTTTCTCTAATTTCTGCCCCCATTATGCCTCTAGACTTTTCGGCTTCTACCAATCGTAATTCGCCAGAACCTCTAGTTCCTAATTCTCCACGAGTCAAATCAATAAGCCCTACCTTATAGCCTGCTTCTATATGTTTTAACAACGTTCCCGAACAGCTTAGTTCTACATCGTCTGGATGAGCACCAAAAGCCAAAATATCAAGTTTCATGATAATATATTTATTTTATTTTCTTAAATATCTACACTCAAAGTAACTATAAGCGAACAAGATTGTTCGTTTGTAGCCCCAAGTGTCCCACTTTACATACTTATAAGTAAACTAATGGTTAGAAATAATCAAAACTCTCTAATCATTATATCTTTAAATTCAATAGGATGGCTTTCACTTTGCAAGGCAAAATAACCTTCTTTTATTTTTTTTCCTATCAGAGTAGAATCAGATTCGGGCAAAAATTCTCCTCCAATAATAGGTTTTGAGAATTGGATAACCGTATCGTTTTCAATAATATGAATACATAATGAATCATTATAAACAATAAATTCAGCATTTATCCACTTGTCCGTAGGGTATGACTTGGCACTTGAAGTTACGCAATGTTTTGTTGTGAGCGTATCTCCCATCACAACATGCATTCCTGGTGTACATAAGTTGCCTGTTGGTCTAGTGTCATTCGGTTTAGCTCCTAAAAATTGTCCTTCTAAACTAATAGGGAAACCTTGGTTTACATCCATCGAAAACGGAGATTGGGCATGATACATTAAGCCTGAGTTCATAAAAGCCCAACCTTCGCCATCCGCTATTTGCTTGTCAATAAACCGATACCGTAATTTGAGATGATAATTAGAAAATGGTTTTTCGTAAAACAAGTGTCCAAAGCGATTCTTAAATTTATCTTCATATTGGTCATAATTAACTTGAATCGCTCCATTTACAATTCGGAAAGTTGAGAGTGTATCTTTTCCTACTTCTTGACCTACTATTTTAGGAATCCAACCCTCTAAAGATTCTCCGTCAAACAAAGAAACCCATTTTTTTTCTGGTTGTTTTTCTTTTTCTGGTTGTTCGCAACTAAAGCAAACTAAAATTATTAAAAATAATAATGAAATCTGATTCATCGTCATACTATTCTATTGATCGTTAATTAATCTGCACTTAATAAAAAGCGTTCTTTTTTTGTCATTTTAGAAACTACCAAATCATAAGAATGGTCTATTAATTCGAAAAGTAATTTCTCCTCAACATCTTCATTTATTTTAATAGTATTCCAATGTTTTTTGCTCATATGGTACCCCTCAATTATTCCTTCATAATCATTTCTTAAAGAAACCGCACGTTCGGGGTCACATTTCAAATTGCAAGTAGGTGTATCTGCTTCCCAACCTGCAAGACTTGACAAGGCAAACATTTTATTTAAGACCTTGAATACTAAAATATCGTCATCAAAAGGCAAATGTTCAGAAGTTCCTTTTTTTGACAAACAGTAGCTTCGGTACCTCTCCAAACTTAGCATAAAATAAGAATTTAAAAAAGATTAACAAAAAATATATATGAAATTAGAAACCTATATACATATAGACTTCGTACATAATATATAACAAACCAACTTCACTTTACAATTCAACTACCATTAAAAACAAACACAATCGAACATCCAACGTCAAAGAACAGCTACAATTCTAATAAATACTACAAACCAAAACAACGACTTATGAAATTCATATTAGTCTGTATTTTATTGAGTTTAAATGTACTGCTATTTGCTCAATTTGAAGCTCAACCAGATACATATTCTATAGAAGAGGACAAACCTTCAATATTAGATGTCCTAAAGAATGACGTATACATGCCTGCCAGTTGTCCTACGTCATTTATTGGAATTACTATTACCAAAAATGCCCAAAATGGGTCTATCCAAACCTTAGGAGGAAATAAAGTTCAATATACCCCCAATGATAATTATTTTGGTGCGGATTCTTTCGAATATACTATTTCAGATTGCAATATTGCCTCAGGAATTAAATCTTCAGCTACCGTAACTATAGATGTTTTGCCTGTTAACGATCCGCCTATTGCTCGAAATGACTCTTATATCATATACGAAGACCAATCTGAAATATTAGATATAACAGAAAATGATGAGGATATCGACTCGGATAAATTAGTAACCGTAACAACGGGAACGGGACCTTTTAACGGTATTGGAATTATTCAGAACTCTGACAGTGTATTCTATTCCCCTCAACTTAATTATTTTGGTTTAGACTCTTTCCTTTATCTGATATGTGATAATGCATTAGGAAGTGAAACCTCAGAATGTGACCAAGCTTGGGTAGCCATCAAAATTCTACCTGTTTACGATAGCTTGAGTGTAGCAAACGAAATTCCTTTTACATTAGAGGAAGATAGCTCTATTAAATTTTCTGTTATTGATAGCATTTTAAATATCGAAAATTTAGCATTAGAGTTTTCAGTACCTGATGAAGACTCTCAACTTATTTCGTTCGTCGGAGATAGTATTTGTTACACTCCTCCGCCTAATTATTATGGTTCAGATACGATAATATTAACCGTTTGCGATACCGTGATATGCAAAGAAATTAACCTAACTTTTGACATTACTCCTGTTTACGATAGCTTGAGTGCAGCAAACGAAGTTCCTTTTACATTAGAGGAAGATAGCTCTATTAAATTTTCTGTTATTGATAGTATTTTAAATATCGAAAATTTAGCATTAGAGTTTTCAGTACCTGATGAAGACTCTCAACTTGTTTCGTTAGTCGGAGACAGTATTTGTTACACTCCTCCTGCCGATTTTTTTGGAGCAGACACCATAACATTAACCGTTTGTGATACCGTAACCTGTATTGACATTGAAATTATTTTTGAAGTATTGCCGCAACCCGACTTTGTAACAGCTGTCAATGATACTTT
This sequence comes from uncultured Saprospiraceae bacterium, assembly GCA_937922815.1. Taxonomy (GTDB): domain Bacteria; phylum Bacteroidota; class Bacteroidia; order Chitinophagales; family Saprospiraceae; genus CALAJP01. Next base: position 6,747 of record CALAJP010000298.1, on the reverse strand, counting down.
CAAAATCAATTCGCAGACACCAATTCCTCTTGATATTTTAGCTAATGACATAAACCCCGACGATACGGAATTGATGTTTACAATTATCGACATGCCCCTAATTTCAGACATAGAACCTGATAATAATGTTGTCATACTACAAGATGTACTTTATAGAGGTGTCGATAGCTTCATATATGAAATTGATAACGGTTATTTTAGAGATACCGCTATGGTAAGGTTAGAGTTTGGAGATTTTTTTGATAAAGCCCCCCCTCCCTTTACGCTTAACGATGATCGAGGAACAATTTTTATTGGCGAAGATACACTAATTCCTATCCTAGAAAATGATTCTCTTAACGGAAATAAAGTGACTTTGAACTTAATTGAAACGGGTTCATTATCCAATGCTGATTTACTGCCCGATTCTACAGTTTTAGTTACGGCAGAGTCCGAGGGAAATGATGTTCTAAAATACGAAGTATGCCTTATTGATTTAAGCTATTGTGATACTTCAAATATTTTTGTTTCTATCGCGGGCTTACAAGTAACGAACCATTACCAACCGATTATCCCGAATTCATTTTCTCCAAATGGTGATGGACAAAATGATATTCTTTTGATAAAAAATAATGAACATCTAGAAGATACAAGGCTACAATTATTTAACCGTTGGGGAAATATTGTTTACGATGCAAAACCATATTTGAACGATTTTAACGGAAAAAACAGCAACTCAAATAAAGACCTCAGCGAGGGTGTGTATTATTACACCTATGAATATTTTGACACTTTAGAAGAAAGAATAGTTCCTAAGAGTGGTTATATAGTCATTAAACGATAATTTAAAAAAGATTAAAATCAAATAAAAATGTTACATAGATTAATCATAATAATTGTTTTTACATTCGTGAGCATTAGTAACATAGCTGCTCAACGGCAATTATATTCACAATACTTATTCAATAAAACACTTATAAACCCAGGCTCTACGGGAGACAAAGGAGAACTGAATGCAACAGTGGTACATAGAAGTCAATGGCAAAAAATAGAAAATGCCCCCAAAACAACAACCTTAGCCTTGGAGGGGCGAATTAATGAAAAAGTCAGTGTTGGGGCAAACCTTGTCAGAGAATCTATCGGACCTTATAATATTTATCAAATAGACGGAGCATACGCTTATAGATTAAAATTCAATAAAGCAACTATAAATGTTGGTGTTAGTGCGGGTGCCTATATATTTTCGCTTTCGGATAATGATTTAGATGCTTTTCAAAACGGAGATCCTGCCTTTGGTCATGGAGATAGAAATATTCAACCGAATTTTGGGTTAGGTACACAGGTGGTTCTAAAAAATACGGTAGTCGGGTTTTCTATGCCATACCTTACTGGAGTATTTTCAAACATTAATAACGGAACTATTTCTCTCAACCCTAACAACCATCTATACCTACACGCTGAACATATAATTAAGGTTAATAGCTTTTTGGAAGTCAAACCTGCAACGGTTCTTAAAATCATAAAAGGAGCTCCTGCTAATGTAGATTTCAATGTGCACGCCATTCTTTTTGAAAATTATTGGGCTGGGTTAGGATATAGAACTGACAATTCATGGATATTTTCTAGTAGAGTTCTCATTCCAATCAAATCTACTCAATTTAACAAAACCGCCTCTATCGGATATTCTTTTGACTTGGGTAGAAACAATAATAGAATCATGAATACAGGAAGCACTCATGAAATTAACCTTTCTATTGGAATATGGAAAAAAACGCAAAAATTACTAAGCCCTAGGTTTTTGTAAACACACTTTTTAATCGAGCTTAATATTAACACTATGAAATCTCCTATATTAATTCTAACTTTCACCTTGCTTTCTCTCTCAATTTTTGGGCAGAAAAAACTCGAAAAAGCCATAAAGCTCATTAGTGAATATGAATATTTTCATGCTAAAAATCTATTAGAAGAAATCAATGAAAAGTCTCCATGTGAAGAATGTGCTATCTACTTAGCAGAATGCTATTATCACATGAAAGAATATCCCTATGCTCAATTCTGGTATGAAAAGGCTTTCGAATACGAATTGAATATTGTTGATGACCAACAAACCGAAAACTATACGAGGACATTAATTGTCAATGGACATATGGATAAAGCTGAGGTTTATTTAAAAGATGACCCCGAACAGTTAGAAGCCATTAAAAGCCTTCTGGAACGGTCGCATACTTATAATATTAAAAACTTAGCTATCAATACAGATTTCTCCGAATACGCAAGCTCATTTTCTGTCAATAAATTGTTAGTCTCACAAGAATACGCCAGAAAAGAAGAAAAAAAACAAGACCTTTTTCCTTGGACAGGAAGACCTTATTATGACTTATTGATTGCTGATTGGAATGCCGAAGCCCAACAATTAGACAATTTGCACCCGATGCATGGCGAAGTTAATTGCAAACTTCACGATGCTTCTGGAACCATAGACAAACTTACCAATACCTTGTACTTTTCTAGAAACTGTAATGCTAATACTAAAGCAAAACCGGGATTAGATGGTGAAGTAAAAATGGAAATCTATACGGCTCAGTTTCAAGATAACAAATGGGGCGATATTAAACCGTTTCCATTTGAAAGTGAAGAATATTCAATTTCTCATCCTTTTATATCTAATGATGGTCAATATCTGTTTTTTGTATCGGATATGGAAGGAAGTGTTGGCGGCACAGATATTTATTTTTGTACACGTGAATACACCAACGAGTGGAGCACTCCGCAAAACTTAGGCTCCGATATTAATACAGAAAAAGATGAATTTTTCCCTACTCTTGATGATAGTTTAAACTTATATTTTTCGTCAGAAGGGCATACTGGAATGGGCGGGCTGGATATTTTTAAAGCTCAAAAAGACTCTGCGACTCATAAATGGTCTTCGGTAGAAAATATGGGAGTTCCTATCAATAGTACTTACGATGACTTCGGTTTTATTATTATTGATAATGAAAAGAAACACGGCTTTTTCTCTTCTGACCGTTCGTCAGGCAAGGGTTTTGATGACATTTATTTCTTTGAAAATAATTCTTTAAAAGATACTTCTGATTTAGTCAACGGCCCTATCATCAAAAAAGTAAAAACCCAAACGGTTACTTTTACTATTGTTGATGAAGAAACAGAAAATCCGCTACCTAAAACGGACGTTGTAGTCATTGACACTGAAACAGGAGAAAGAAAAAATTTCACTACGGATAATAGTGGTCAAATCACGTTCGAAGGAGACCCTAACAAAAATTACGATGTTGAAATTCACAAAGATGGCTACTTCAAATATGTAGATCAAGGGCTTGACCCCAATGGAAATAATACTTTCGGGCTGTACAAAAGTGAGTTAAATAAAGCCATTAAAATAAAAAATATTTATTACGACCTTAACTCTGCATCGCTTAGAAATACGGCACAAAAAGAGTTAGATAAAGTCGTCAATTTACTTCAAGACAACCCGAGTGTAGAAATAGAACTTATGTCTCACACAGATTCGAGAGGAACGGATGCTTATAATTTGGATTTATCAAACAGACGGGCTTTGTCGGCAACGAATTATATAATTATGGCGGGAATAGATAGAAAAAGAATTATTGCCAAAGGCTATGGAGAATCTCAATTGGTTAATCATTGCTCTAACTACAGTTCTTGTAGTGACGCTCAACATCAAGAAAATAGAAGAACAGAGTTTAAAGTATTGAAATACGATAACAATCAAAACCCAATAACTCAATCCGCTATCGAACAGAAACCAACTGCTCAACCCCAAAAGAACATTTTAAAAAATATTGCAGAAACATTTTATGCCGTACAGTTGGGAGTATTTTCTAAAAAAACAAACCAATTTGACGAACTGACGGTTCATGGGCCGATTACTGTAATACCGCACAATGACAATTTTGTGTATGCCCTCGGTCAAAAGAATACAAAAGTGGATGCACAGAAATTAAAAGCGGCTATCAACAAACAAGTTCCTGATGCTTTTATTATTAAGTTGAAAGCTAGTGGGAAGTAAAGGATACTGGAACTAATGGGTAAATATTATAGTTATGGTAATAATTATATGATATATTCAAATTTGCAGAAATTTTGAAGCAAATCAATACCTAACCCATAAAACCTGAAATTATGTTTACAAGAAACACAATTTTAAATTATTTACTGATATCAACAATTTCTTTACTAAGTACTCTTGTAATTAATGGACAAGATGATGTTCAAGAAATTTACTACAAAAATATTTATCAAATTAAACCCGTTGAAAATATTAAGAAAGCCAAGTTTGTTAAAAAGATTTCAAGCTATGGAGACTCGTTGAAGAAAATCCAATTTGTAAGATTATCAGACAACCAAGTTTTTAAAGACATTTGTTATAAACATAATATTCCTTACGGAACGTGGAAACTTTATAACCAGAATAACAAAAGTTACCGTGAGTTTGATTATTCCTTCCTTATAAAACACTCAAAAGACGTACCTAAGAATATCATTCTTATTGACTTAGAAGATCAAAAAATAGTAGATGGTATTAACCCTTCTGACGATTTTGAATTCCCCAAATTTGAGGAAAACAAAAACATTTCAAGTCATATTTACAAATCAGTTTGGTACCCTGAAATGGCTAGAAACAATGGAATTGAAGGTACAATAAAGGTTCTTGTAAAAATAAACACGGATGGAAAAATAAATGTAATATCAATATTCAAAGGAGTAGAATCACATTTAAATGCTGAGGCAATAAGGGCTATTAAAACAGTAAAAAACATTACTCCAGCAACATTAAATGGAGAAAAAATCGAGGTTTACTCCTACATTAATGTGGTTTTTAGACTAGAGTAATTCTGCTCTATTTTATAATTTTTAACATATACCTATGAAAAACATAAAACTTCTATTTTTATTAGTTTGTATTCTGTTTTTTTCTTGTTATAATCACCTAAGACAGGACGGAGTACTATCGTATGATAATGGGTTATACCCTATGGTATACTTCAATAGCAAAAGTGATGTCACTCCATTTATAGATGAAGTAAAAAATACATTCGGTCAGCCAAATGGTGTTGACGCTAAATTTGAAGAAAGGTTGGTATGGGAAAATTTAAAAAACGCCACCATTCACAACTCGCCTTTTAAAATGGTGATTCACTTGCGTAGTTATACAAATAATGGCAACGATTATATCAATTCCGTAAGTATTATCGTTTTAGACAAGTATGGAAATAACCTATTGCTCAAAAATTCTGAACAACAAAAGAAAATAAAAAAGTATTTTCAGGAAATAATCAATAGAAAAGTTAGGCAATAAAATTGGATAATGGAGGAATACAAGAAAGAATATAGCGAACAGAAATTCTCGAATAAAATAAAAAGCTATGCTCAAAAAATGGGCAAAGACTTAGTCTATCGTTCTTTTTTGATGTATTATGCTTTTCAACGAGAAGATACCCCTGCCTGGGCAAAAAGAATTATTTTGGGCACTCTAGGTTATGTGATTGCACCTATAGATTTCATTCCCGACTTAACTCCTCTCGTTGGTTATACGGATGATATAAAAGTAATTTTGTTCGCTACTGCTTATTTAGCTTCCTATATCAATGATGATGTTAAAAAACAAGCTGAAGAAAGAGTGAATAAAATTTTCAACACCGAAATACCTTAAAATATTTTAGCTTAATTTACATATTTTTTCTATATTCATCTATTATAGATTAAACAATGACTCCATGCTGAAAAAGATTTTTATTGTTCTCACAATTATAGTTTTAACTGTTAATTTTTTAAATCTTGACTTTGATAACCTTACTAACTTTCAACTAAACAAGGTTGCTTATGTAAATGTCATCGTGTGTGCATGTGTTCTTTTCTATTTTTTTTTCGAAAGAAAACCTCTTAAACATTGAACATACTTAGTAATAAAACCCTACTCCCCTTTCAAAAATTCAGCAGCAGCTTCTAGTTCATTATAAAAATCTTCTCCATATTTTCTGATAAGAGGAGCTTTTGCAAATTCGTAAAGAGGAACACCTAAATCTTTACCGTGCTGACAAGCAGCCGAACAAATATCCCATACGTCATAATTGAGGGCTTCGTATTCTATTGCTTCATTTTTTTGAACTCGAATGGGGTATAAATGACAAGAAATAGGTTTTTTGAAATCAACTTCTCCATTGGCGTGAGCTTGTTCTATAGCACATATTGATTTTATTCCGTCTTGGATAAGAAAAACACATTTTCCATCAGCTTCAAAACCTACCGAATCGCATTTATTATATTCATCAAAGTAATATGCCCCTTCTTTGTTTATATGTTCTTGTGCACTTGGTCTTAGTCTATCAAAAAGCTTAATCTTCATTTCTTCAATAGTAGAAACTTCTTCTTTTTCTAAAGGGGCACCATGGTCTCCTTCCCAACAACAAGCCCCTTTGCATGCATTTAATTGGCACACAAAATGCTTCTCTATAATATCAATACTGATAAGTTTATTTTGAATTTCTAACACAATTTCAATATTTAACTTGCTTTATTAATCGCATTTTAATACATTTTAGCTTTAAAACACGTTATTTAGCGGTATAATCCTCGATTATAGTCCCTTTCAAACACAAATTTATACCTTTTTATAGATTTTTTCGTTTTGAAAGTAGCAACCAAATAATAACTACCTTAAATTTTAGTTATGAAAAAGTTTTTAATTATATCTATATTTTTATCCTCGTTTTATCTTTCTGATGCGCA
>CALAJP010000297.1 GCA_937922815.1 uncultured Saprospiraceae bacterium | reverse complement strand
GACCTTTTTATTTCCGTTGTCGTCTCTACCGATGACATGCCTTACATTCCCTAAATGGTCAGTAAGTTCATACCTCATGGCATCGCCATTTTGCCTATCAATGACTCCGATACGGCTCATCGCTAGGATGGGTTGTTCGGCTAATTCACTGTCTTCATAGATGTTTCCACCTACATAGACGGTAGATTTAGTTTGAACGCCCATACTATTATACGAAATTTTCCGAATACGTTGTCCTTCTACGCCATAAAAATATTTTACTTTGAGTCTATTGGTTGTTTTTTGTCTGACTTCGGAGACTAAACCATCAGGACGGTAGGTAATTTTCACATTTTGCGATACATCGCTAATGAGTCTTCCGTTGGCATCGTAGGTATAGTTACCTGAACTTTGATCCTTGAGGTCTCCTTTGCTACTTGTTGATAATTTAAATTAACTTGTCGAAAAAACTAAATACGTTTTTCATTTGATTCAGCCTTATTGTCATTAAGCCCTTCTAAAACTTCACAAAAATGACCCAAATTCATTTTTAATAATCCCTAATATAAATAAGATTACAAAACGTTTTCTTGCTTTTCTAAAACTCTCGTAATTTTATCATTGCCTTATTCTTGCATAAGGAAACTTTTTTGTTTTGCAACTCTAAAACCGAGCTTTATTTCCTTTTCTCATAATCTTTTATTTTTTCGTGGAGTAGAATAAATCAAGCCAAAACATATAACACTTTAACATATTTATTACAAATTAACTAACAAGCTCCTAATAGAATAGTATATTCGCAAACACTTCTTTTGAAAAGAGATGCGATTTAGGAAACTTTATTGAAATATTTAGCGTTTTGAGAATAATACAAGGTTCTCATTCCATTCTAAATTTTCGTTAATATGCTCTCTAGATTTATTGTCATATTCGTTTTGTTTACAATTGTTATCTCGTGTAACGAAACGAAATATAGCAAATCTAGCGTTGTTAAAAACGAATCTAACACCAATAAAAAATCGCAACTTCTTTTTGGGAGTGAAATATCCACGTTGGTTGCCCAAATGACGCTCGAAGAAAAGATTAACACCCTTTTTGTATCTAAAAGCGATAGCCAGTTTGTGTTTTCAGACAAGTCACTAGGCTTTTGGGAAACCGATGAGATTCCGCTCAATACCATTAATGGAGCTTTATCTCCATCCCAAATAGACACTTTTGCCGATTTTGTTATCAATCAACATAAAATAAATGAAACTAATGTCATTTATGATTTGCCTATTCACAACAATTATATTTCTAAAAATAGCACTGAAACCAACTACTGGAGCCCATTCATTCGTAAAGCCAAAGAAAACCATATTTTATTAGCAGCTCCTTCTATCAAAGAGTATATTCCTTTGGGTTCTGACACCTTAGAAACACGTATAAATTTCGAACAAAAATATAACTACTTAAAGTCACAAGATTTTAGTTTATGCGAAGTAGATTCTAGGTTATTACAAATTGATACCTTGGATATAGGACACTGGGAGGATGAGTTAAACGAACTTTTTCATTACGAAGGGTTACTTTTTACCAAAACAGAATCATTCCAAGACGTCAAGCAAGCGTTATTATCAGGAATGGATTTGATAATGACCAACCATACGGTTGAAAATCATATAATCAATCTCAAAAATGAAATAGAGCAAAAGAAGTTTCCTGAATGGTATTTAGATTATAAAGTGGCTAAAATATTGAGATATAAAAAAGGACTTCCAAACAACGATATAGCACACGATTCACTGACTTATAAGCATTTTATGAATTGGGGTATGCAGGAAGAATACAAAGACTTGCTGTTTAAAAATTCGGTTTGCTTAGCGGCTAATCATAATAAAATCATCCCCTTAGGAGTCATCGCTCACCAAAAAGTAGAAGTAATAACTACTGCTGAAAAGATTGCTAGAATAAAACCACTTTTTGAATATTATTCTAGTCAAGTTAGTTTTTCTACTTTCGGAAAACCTATAAATAAACATGCTAAAGTTCGTATTTTATGGATAGATGAGAACATAGACGATTCTACCCTCAATCCATTTTATACAAACCAAACAGCTAAGATTATCATTATTAATGAAAATGCGAAACGTAACTTAGAACATTCTTTATTAAAAAATATAGCTTGGGTTGACATCCCAAACAATAGTGATGCAGGAAAAAAACAGGCGGTAGATGTAATATTTGGAGGAAAAGAACCCTTAGGGAAGTTATCTTACTCTATTAATCCATTCATCAAAAAAGGAGTAGCCTTAACTTTCAATCCTATCAGGGTTTCTCATCAACATAATCCGATGAACCCAAATATGGCAGACTCTTTTTCGGAGGTGGATAGTTTAATTCATAAAGCGATTAAAAAGAAAATTTTCCCAGGAGCTTCTATCCTAGTCAGTAAAAATGGAGAGATTGTTTACGATAAGCAATTTGGTTATAAAACATACCAGAAAAAATCTCCCGTTGTTTCTATTGATTTATTCGACATCGCTTCTATTACCAAAATTTATGCGACGACCCTAGCGGTAATGAAACTCAAACAAGAAGGACGGTTAAACTTAAAGGATAAAATAAAGAAACACTTACCAATAGACCAATCTCCGTTGAAGAATATTACTATCTTAGAATTGCTGACCCATTATTCTAAGATTCAGCCAAATATGCCGATTAAAGATATTGCTTGGAGTAAAAAAGTAGCTTCCTCCAAGGATTGTAATAATTATTGGTGTACCAAACCAGATTCTATTCATAATGTAAAAGTAGCAGATAATATGTATTTGAGAAATTCTGCTGTTGATGAAATGTGGGACGAAATTTATAGCAGAGAACCATATCAAACAAAAAAGTATCGGTATAGTGATGTCAATTTCAATCTTATTCAAAAGATAATTGAGCATATTGTAAAAATGCCTTTAGACGAATATATTCATCAGAATTTGTACGCACCGATAGGTTTAGAATACTGTCTATTCAATCCACTAAATAAGTTTCCTAAATCCCAAATTGTACCTACTGAAAATGATAAAAAGTTTAGGAATCAATTAATTCATGGTACTGTCCATGACGAAGCCGCCTCAATAATGGGAGGTGTTGGCGGAAGTGCAGGGCTTTTTGCCAATGCTCAGAACCTAGCCATTTTAGGGCAATTACTAATCAATGGAGGGACGTATGGAGGTTATCGTTTTTTAGAACCTAAAACCGTAAATGAATTTACGAATTATTATAAAAAAGAAAAAAGAGGTTTGGGTTTTGACAAGCCTAGAAAACTTAAATATCCAAGTTATTCTAACAATGCTCCCAATGATATATTTGGGCATACAGGATTCACAGGAACATGTACTTGGGTAGACCCCAAAAACAATTTAGTTTTTGTGTTCCTAACCAATAGAATACACCCCAGCAGAAATAATAGTCGGTTTTATAAATCTGAGATTCGCAAAAAGATTCATAACGTATTTTACGAACCTAAAGAAAAAATTTATGCCCAATTACCGACTTACCAAAACTTAGAACACTCTTCAACCGATTCGATAGATAACATCGCTCTTTCAGGTTTTTAAACATAATATATTTATTAAATAAGTAAAAATAGTCTCACTTGTTCGGGCTCAAAGGCCTATAAAACGACGTTAGTTGGCACATTTATTGACTTTTTACCTACAGTATTCTAATCTATTTATATTTTAATCATTGAATAATGAAAAAGTCTATACACCTATTATTGATATTTATATCTGTATTCGTAGTCAATGTATCTGCGAACGAAAGTGATACACTAGTCATGTTTTTTGATAAAAATGATCAGGAAGTAAACCTAGAAAATGCTTCTTATATCATCAAGGTGTACGAACAAAATAGTAATTGGATTATAGAAGAAATCGATATTGAAAATTTAGTTGATTTAACTTCAGGTCACCAAACAGGAAAAATACACACCAATTCTGACCAGTTTTCTGCATTTTTTCCCAGTGGAGTAAAAAAGGTAGAAGGAAAGCTAAAAAAAGGTAAAGCTATTGGTATATGGTCATGGTGGCACCAAAATAATACATTAGAAAAGACAGGAACATTTGATATAAATAATCTACAAACAGGTACTTGGTCAAGTTGGTTCGAGCATGGAAGTATTAACTACGAAGGAAACTTTAAAAATGGCTTGAAGCATGGCGAATGGAAATACTATCACTCAAATGGAAATTTAAGTGCTATTGAATTTTATAAAAACAACGAATTATTAAATGTAAAACATTGGGATAAAAAAGGAAAAGCTATTGATAATGAACTTATTGTTCAAACCTTGGCTGAATTTCCCAAAGGAACAAAAGCTCTTGATAAATTTCTAAAAAATAATATAGAGTATTCTGAAGAAGCCTTCGAAGAAAAAATTGAAGGACAAGTAATTGTTAGCTTTATGATAGACAAAAAAGGAGTTGCTAGAAATCCTATTATTGTAAAATCTTTGCACCCTGATTTAGATCGAGAAGCCATCCGTATGGTTAAAATACTACCAAAGTTTATTCCTGGAACGAAACATAATCGAGCTATATCAAACTATAAAATACTACCCATCACATTTTCAGTTCCCAAGAATATAAAACAAGCTAATTAAACCCTATTAATTAGCTCGCTTCAATTATCAAGTTCTTAGTATTTAACCACAAAAGGTTTAATTTCATTGTTCTTCCTCGTTATTACTTTCACCTCAGACTTTGCCATCTCGTACGTGTGATATCCCTTATCTATAAAGTATTTATACAAACCAGAGCGTTCATCGTATCTGCTAACTAATTCCAAGTCACCAATTTTGTTTTTAAACTGTTTCTCTGTTTCGTCGTTCATAGGGTTACGAAATGCCGCAACTTGAATTTGGTAAGTTTCTTTTGTAGAACTTCCTCCTTTAGCGACTAATGTTGGTTGACTAGCCGTTGTTTTTGTTTTATTTACGGTTGCGATTGCTATATCAGCATCTGATTTAAAAACATCTACCCTCTTGACGCTTTTATTAATTTTTGCTAATTGAAAATATAAGGTTTTTGAGTTTCTATTTTCAATAGGAGCTATAATATGAAATTTTTTATCCAATCCTTTAAGTGTGATTATTTGACCATCCTTTAAGTTATATTGCTGTCTTAAATTTTTCAGTTCTTGTCCAGAAACATATGATTCTGTCTTGCCAAGTTCTATTCCAGAAAAAATAAATCCATCGACTTGATTGTGTTGAGGATTCAGTTCAGTTATTTGATAATTTCCTTGAGCATTTAATGATACGCTAAAAAAGAATAAAGCAAGCGTGTAAAAGAGAATTTTCATTTGTTCAGTCTTTTGTATTTTGTAAGTTAATAGTTCCTTGATTAAAAGTAAAGTATAGTTTTCTCTCTTGTTTTCAAAATATAAGTAAAATAGTTTGATAATTAGGTTCTTATTTTACTTAAAACATTAAGGCCCTAGTTATTATCAGAGCTAGTCCTATTTATCACCAAACAATACATACAAGAAGTAAGAAAATCTCTAAAGTACGGAATTATTTCGATGAGACTTAATTGTTTTCTAGGCGTTAGCCCAAATTTGGTTTCATAATTAGGGTTTATTAAAAAAAAGTCCTTCTCTAAAAACTGAAAATTATTAACCTTTACAATCCGTTGAAATCTATTAATACTTATTCCTGTACTTTTTATCTCTAATAAAGAATCTACTGTCCCTTGTTCTTCTCCAAACAGTTTTAAGATTCCTGTATAAAGCACATTCGGAAGTAAATGAAAGTAAGGTAACTTACTCAGTAATTTGCTTTGACAGATTTGTTGGTGTCCTCCAAAAGGCATTCTCCAAGGTGGAAACCCAAAAAAAACTAAACCGTTGGGTTTCATATATAATTTCAAGTGTTCCATGAATTTTTCTTGCTGAGGAATGTGTTCAATTACATCTCGTAGAAATATAACATCAAACTTCCCTATATCTTCACTACTTACATCATAAACATTCTTGTTTAGCAACAAAACATTAGGATCACCATATTTTTCTTTGATAAATAGCTTTGCATTTTCGAGTTGTTTGGTATTTAAGTCTATTCCGACAACTTCACAATCTAATTCAATAAAAGGTGATAAATTTCCACCTTCTCCACATCCAATTTCGAGTACTCTCGTCTGAGAAGTTACTTTTTTGTGCTTTTCTATATAAGGAATTACATACTTTTTTGTTGTAATACCCTGTTCTTCAAAATAAACTTTTCGATTTCTATGTCTCTTTTGCATTCTTTAGTTTTTTGGTGATGATAGATTAATAAGAGTCGACAAAAAACAAGCCTTAAACTCAATTTTGAATTTAAGGCTTATTATTACTTACTTCTTCACATCGTAAATTAAGATTACTTTTTGAAGTAAGATTCTGTAATTTGTTGTCCTGCTTCTAGCTGCTCAATTCTTTTCTTGAATATACCAGAAGTTTCAAAGTCATTTTTACGTGCATAAATTTCCTTTAATGCAATCAATGTATTTCTATCACCAGGTTGCATAGTTTCTGCTTTTTGGAAATATGGTAAAGCATCGTCGAAATATTGTTTGAACAATTCTTCTTTTTCTTTAATTTCTTTACTCTTATTGAATGGTAATTCATTCATTTGTTTTTGTACTTCAACCGCTCTGTTATAATACAAAGAACCTACAGAATATACAGCATCGACCATTGTTGGGTCTAATTCAGCCGCTTTATCAAAGTTAGATTTTGCTCTTTCAAAATAAGCGTCAGATTTTGCATCATCTTTGCCATAAAAACTACCAGAAAGATTCATCAAAACATTACCTAATGCAGAACGAACAGAAGCATTTTCAGGATCTGCTTCCACAGCAGAAGCCAATAAAGCTTCTAATTTTTCGTAATCACCAATACCGATAAGGTAGTTGATTTCAGCATAAAGAATTTCTTGGTTTCCAGGGTATATTTTTTTCCCTTTATCCAAAATAGCCAAACCTTCCTCAGCTTTTCCTAGTTTTTCAGCAGAAGCAAATCCAATTGAATAGATTCTTGCTTCTTCATATTTATCATCAATTAATTGGTTAGCGATTTCTAAGGCTCTAGCATCATCACCTGCTTGTTGAGCACAAAAAGCAACCAAATACTTGTGGTCGTTAATTCCTGAAGGATCTGCAAAGTTAGTTCCGTCAACAGCATCCGCAATATCTAAGATTGCATTCATATATTTGTATGCCTCTTTGTATTTGCTTTGTCCTAACAATGCATTTCCGATTTGCCCCGCATAGTTATGAGAAGTATTTAGTCCTTTTTTAGCGGCAGCAACCATCTTAGTATCTGAAGAACCTAATACCTTTTTAAAATATTCTACAGCTTCTAATGGAGCTTCAGGTTTTTCAACAACTGTATTTGGGTCAACAGCTTTCATGGTAAGGTCTTTCCCCGCCATTTCGTTCAATACATTACCTTTAGTTATTAAAACTAAATCGTTTTTCATTCCATTTTCATCCGCCAATAGTTGATCAACCATTTCTGATGCTTGCATCAACTTTGTATCGTCAGTTGTATTTAGCAAATAAGCTTTATGTAGTTTTGACGCTTTTTTTGCTGTTTTCATTAATGTCTTTTCATCCATCTGAGCGTAAGAAACGCCGAATGCACCTACAGTAAAAGCTAGGGCTAGAGTTAATTTTTTCATGAATAGTTTCGTTTAATTACTTTTCTTTGAAATATTTAGTTAGTTGTTTTGTCGCAAATATAAAATTATTTTTTTGCAACTCTTAAATAGGACGAATTTTATTGGCAAAAAACAGCTACTCCTTAGTTAAATTTTGTAAACAAAAAGTTAAAACACATCAGAACCAGCCCGATTTTTTACTTCTGCGTTTTCCTATTCCTAAAGAACCTAGTATTCCTCGAGTCACTTCTCGAGCAATAGTTCGAGTGACCGTACTGCTCATAACTTTTTCAAACATAGACTTTTCTCGCCTTCTACTAGAGCTACGAACCTTTTCTTTTTCCTTTTTCATTTCTTCTTGGTGCTCCTCTTCTTGCAGGTCTTTTATTTTTTCTAATAATAATTCTTCTGCACTTTCTCTGTTGATTACTTTATTATATTTTTCAATAATATCTGATTCATCTAAAATGTTATTAATCTCGGATTTTGTCAAAATATCCATTCTCGACTGTGGAGCTCTAAGCATCGTATGTACCAAAGGAGTTGGAATGCCTTTTTCATTTAAAGCTGTCACCAAAGCTTCCCCAATCCCTAATTGTGTTAATAATTGGTCTACGTCATAATGTTCTGTAATTGGATAATTTTGAGCAGCCAATTTAATCGCTTTTCTATCTTTGGCAGTAAATGCACGTAAGGCGTGTTGAACTTTCAAGCCTAATTGTCCTAAAATATCTTCAGGAATATCGGCAGGGTTTTGAGTAACAAAAAATAATCCAACTCCTTTGGAACGTATTAATTTAACAATAGCCTCTATCTGTGTCATCAATGCATCGCTTGCTTCTTCAAACACTAAATGAGCTTCATCTATAAATATAACCAGTTTCGGCTTGTCAGCGTCACCCTGTTCGGGCAAAGTGCTGTAAATTTCAGCCATCATTTGAAGCATAAAGGTGGAAAACAATTTGGGCCTATCTTGTATATCAGTTAACCTCAAAATATTAACTACTCCTTTTCCATCTTTTTGACGAATCAAATCTTCTATTTCAAAAGAAGTCTCTCCAAAGAAGCGATCACCTCCTTGTTGCTCTAATTCTATTATCCTTCTCATTATTGCTCCTGTAGAAGAAGAACTAATTCGACCATACTCTTGAGCAATTATATCTTTGCCGTCGTTAGTAGAAAATTTTAGCAATTCTTTTATATCATCTAAATCTAACAGCGGCAACTGATTATCATCTGCATATTTGAATAAAACAGAAATAATTCCAGATTGAGTCTCATTCAAATCCAAGATCTTAGAAAATAAAACGGGACCAAACTCAGTGACAGTTGCTCGTAACCTTGCCCCTTTTTCATCAGAGAGTGTCAAAAATTCCACAGGGCTAATATCAGAAGTAAAAGGAATTCCTATTTTTTCGTGCCTTTCATCAATTTTAGGATGCCCCGGGCTAGGTGCTGCTATCCCAGACAAATCGCCTTTAATATCCATTAGCAATACAGGTACCCCTTGATTACTTAATTGTTCAGCAATAATTTGTAGGGTTTTGGTTTTACCTGAACCTGTCGCCCCAGCTATTAAACCATGACGATTCAATGTTTTTAAGGGCAAACGAACCAACGAATTAGTTTGCGTTTCTCCATCTAACATAGAAGCTCCCAAGATTAGAGATTCTCCCTTAAATTGATACCCTTCTTCTATTTCCTTTAAGAATGTTTCTTTATTGCTGCTCATTATATTATTCGATTTAATATTAAAAAATCACAAAAGCGGTTAAATTAGACCTTAGTAATTATTCCATACATCTACCCTCTTTTTAAATTTATCGTCATAGAATCTCCAATCAGAAATATCTTTATCTTTTTCTATCTTTTCTTCCAAATCATCACTTATCAAGGCAAAAAAATCAAGTCCTGTTCTTGATTCTACTTCGTCAATCGTCATTGCATAATCAGTAAGTGGTTTCGTCGATTTTTTATTGGGGATATAAAAACCAATCGCTTTTATGCCTTTTGCATTCGGTGCCCAAATTACTTTGTAATAATTGTTAGGTACAGAAATTTCATTATATTTTCCGATTTTATCTCTTCTAACGTCAGTCAAATCAGGTCCTGTGATAACATATAGTTTTTTGTGATACTTTGCCCAACTTCTTATCAGTTCTTCCAATTCTCTCCATATTCCGCCATTCATATTATATTCTTGCGGACTCATGTTGCTCATTAAAAAAGTTTCGTTCATCCACTCTGCACTTCCTGTTCTGTCGGCTGCTGCTATCAAATGCCCACGGCTGAAGCCTGAACCTCGGTAATCATCAGGATGAGCCGAACCCGTTTTCAAAGATTTATCTTGACGAAATGCGTCTTTTCTTTTTGTTTTCCTAGCCAAATATTTTTCACTCAGTTCGTAAGCTACCCAAGCTGCTTGTTCGTGTTCTTCGCTATAACCGATAGCAAAACTATTTCTTGCTAATGGTTGAATATTCTTGTTAAACTTGGGCAAATAATCTCTAAATTCATCCATGTCATTTCCATAACCATCAGCTTGGTTTGATGGGTTAGAAGGAAGTGTTTTTATTTCGTAACCTTTAGTTTCACTTTTGGGTTTTTCTGTGGGTGTTTTTTCATCTTCTCCTTGAAGAAAACTACCATCTGTGAAATATAAAACACCCGCTACGAGTATCATTCCTAAAATTGATTTTATAATACTGCCCGATGAGTTTCTTCCTCCAGACGAATGATTTCTTCTAAATTTAGCCATATTTTGTTGTATCCTTATTATATTTAGAAAAATAAACTTATTTCACGATTTACTTCAAACGGAGATCTAATTAATCTTTATCGCCTAAGACTTATAATGATTTAAGTATATTAAGAAATTCAAATATAAATATTTCTAATCAATTGAGACAATTAGCATACATTTGGTTTGTACTTTTGGTTACATTTCAGACTAATGAATTAAAAGCACAACAAGAAAACCACCCTTTTTTATTGAAAAGAGCTACTTTTGATGAATTAGCACTTCCTTACACTGCTTCATCCCCCAAGCATTTTGTTCTTTTCAATGGTGCGAAGCTGTACAATATTGACAATTTTATTCATGCCCATCTAAACTATCAATTTAGAGGAAAACATAATCAGTTCGGTATTTCTACTTCCGTTTCGGGTAGCAAAGAATTGAGAAGAAATGGTTTTTCGGCGGCTTATCTCCGTAGCTTGAGCGAACATTTAAAAATTGGTGTAGGTCTGACGAATTTTGTTTATCAATCACAAATTAGAAATAGGAATATTTCAATATGGAAATACAAAACTTATGCTTCTTTGAATTGGGATGCATTCGAATGGCATTATAGTTTTTCTAACTTCATTGACCAAAATAATCAATATGCTAGCCATGAGTTTGAAACCAATTATAATTTCTTAAACGATAGAGCTACCTTATCTCTTTATCACCAAATTCTTAATGGATTAGAAAATCCAAGTATCCTGTCCGTTCAGTATCGTTTCAATTCAAAATGGTTTTTCTCCGTTGCTGCTGGTTTCCAACCCAACACCTTTGCCTTTGGAGGAGGATATTTATACGAAAGATGGGGGCTATATTTAATGTTGGAAAGGCATTTGCAATTAGGCACAACACCTAAAATAACTATTTATTATGGCATTTAATCCTCAAAAACGCATATTAATTTGTGCCGCAACTTCGTTTGAAATAGGAAATTTGACCACATTAATTCCAAGTGAATATAATTCTAGTTTTTTTGTTCATGGTGTTGGTTCTACTTATTGTGGTATTCATTTAATGCAGCACTTATGCCAAAAATCTTATGATATTGTTATCCAAATAGGAATAGCAGGGGCATTTGAAAATACAAATTTAAAAATTGGGCAAGTCGTTCAAATCGAAGAAGACGCTTTTGCTGACTTAGGCATTGAATTGGCGAATGGGACGTTTCAACATATCGCAGATGCTGGTTTTATAGATGAAAAGGTTTTAACCAATAAAAATACAATTTCATCTATCCGTTCCGTTAAAAGTATAACTGTCAATACAACTTCAGGCACTGAAAGTTCTATAAAAAAATTAAAAGAGTCCTACCCTTTCGCTCAATTAGAAAGCATGGAAGGAGCTGCTTTTTTTGCCGTTTGTGAGCAATTAAATATCCAATACTATCAGATTCGCTCTATTTCTAATTATGTTCAAATGAGAGACAAATCGAAATGGGATATTCCATTAGCCATTAAAAATTTGCACCAAACGTTAGTAAAGTTGCTGAATACTTAAAATTACAGTTTCACAAATTTAGTTACTTTTCTAGTCTGTTCCACCTTTAAAACTAGATAGTATACACCCGAAGATAAATTTGCAAGGTCAATAATATTAGAATGGGCGTTCTCTGTTTTTAAAACCACACCTTTAGTATCTATCAATTGATATTCAAAATCGTTAATACCTTTTACAAATAAATTATTATCAACTAAAGTGGGATAAACCGTTACTTGATTAAGTATATTAAAATTGTCGTTAGGAGTAACGCTATCAGGTTGCTCGGTAGGAAGGCTAGGATAGTAAAACTCTAACGTATTTAACATCACTTCTTTTTGTCCTTTCGTAAACATTGCAATACAATTATCTGGAGTATAGTCCATAAAATTGTACGTCATATCTATTGAACCACAAGTTGAGGGTGTGCCAAAAGGACATTCCAAGTAGGCTATCGATTGGTTAGGAGTATCATCAATATTGTCATCGTAAAAACATTCTTCTTCAAAGCCCCAAATATGTAATAAACCTAGAAAATGTCCCAACTCGTGAGTCAACACATGTCCACCATTATAGCCATCGTATTTATAATCAGTCGCTATCGTCCCAAAAGAAGCATAATTAACCACCACTCCCATTTCATCAAACGCATTAGCTCCTGGAAAAGAAGAAAAACCTAGCAACTCGGTTTCGCAAACCCATACATTAAGAAAACGATTGGGGTTCCAAGCATCTTTTCCCCCTAAAAAATCATGTTTAATTTTAACATCTCCATCCTCGTAATAATCCCCTATATTACGAATATCCGTTTTAGTTCTAGTAATTCCATTAGTCGGGCGACCACTTTCGTCAGTTTCTGCTAAATAAAAATGAATATCCAAATTTGCCTCTATCGCTAAATCATCGTTTCTTATAATTTCACGATTTTCATTTTTTTTATTAAAATCATTATTAAGGGCATCCAATTGGGACTGAATTTGAGCTTCCGATACATTTTGCTCATCAGTTCTGTAAACAATATGAAAAACGACAGGAATGTATTTAGTACCTGATCGACTGGTTACAGTATTTCCTTTTGATTGAATTAAATCTTTATAATTTGATTCATTAATATTCAAGGGACAATGTCTTTCATTCGTTTGTGCTACTAAATTTGTTAGCAGAACAAAAAATGTAATCAAAAACAGGTAAATTTTTATCATCAGGTGGGTTTTGCTATTTTATATTAATCTAATATAATTTATACGTAATGATAATACTAAATATTTTACACAAAAGAGGTTATTACGAATTGGATTGTCTGAGAGAAAAAACAGGAATTTTATTTCAATCAAGAAAAGCATGGAATCTAATACCCATAGGTATTAAGATGAGTACTTGCCAAAGAGTGAGGTAAAAAGAACATTTTTAATCTATACAAATTCATTTGTAATAATTTCTAATATACTTGATAACCTAAATCTGCATGAACATAGCAAAATACAGCTTACAAAGTAAGCTTGCCTAAATAAAATAGCGAATTGACCAAACACTAAGACAAAGGTGGTGTATTATCATCTTCATTGTCTAATTCAAAAGCATCCTTACCATACAAATCGGATTTATTCGTATAATCAATTTTTTGGCTTAGTTGTTCTATTTTATCCTTCTTTAGGATTTCTTTGATCCTTAAAGCTTCCAATTCTTGGCGTAAATTGACAATCGAATCTTCGAATTTTTTGACCTTTTTAGTGATTTTTTGATCTAAATCATTAATTTTTTTCTGTAAATCACCATACGAAGTTTTCAAATTTTGAAGTGTTACTTCTGGAGATTTCTCTTTTTTTGATGCTTGTAATATATTTTTCATAATAAAAAGACTCAAAACATTTTAATGATTCCAAAATATGAACTTTAAACTTTCACGCAAGTTACAACTTCTTTAGGTTTAGCAAATATATAAGTTGAATTTATTCATAGTTTCATAACAAAATATAGTTTTATTTTTTAGCCTTGTAATACCCAAATTGGTAGCTCAAGTGTAAGCTGCCTGAAAGTGCGTACTCACGAGTATCTTCATTAGCAGAACGAATTAATCCATCAATTTTGTCTGTCGCATGATATTTAACAGCAGTTTCTAAACCAATTGTTAGTTTGCCTAAATCGTACCGACAACCTAATGCACCGACAACAAGTGCCGATAAATCGGGTGTTTCTTCTAATGCATCTTGTGGATGAAAATCAGAAGAATTTTCTCCTACAAACAAATTAGAGTCGTAACCTGTCACTCCAACACCTACGCCTAAATAAGGTATAAACTTGTTGGTATAGTTAGAACTTTCGGATAGTGGGTTGCCTATAAAATTCCATTCTGCCATAAAGCCTAGTTCTGCAACTATTGATTCTAATTTATAATTTCGTTCCTTATTAGCATCTACTTGTGTATAACTACTAGCGGACAAAAAATATCTATATGCAAACTTAGCACTGTAATTTTGCCTTAAATAAATTCCAGCCATTGGAGAAATAACTCCAAAATCAAACTTATCTCCACTTATATCACTAGACATAAAGGAAGAACCGCCTTGTAAACCTATTTCTAAATTCTGAGATTGAACAAAATGTGTTCCCCAAAAAGTTACTGCTAAAATGATTAATGTTTTTCTGAACATGGTATATTCCAAATTTGAATGTTGTATTTAAATACATATCATGCAAATGGTTTGCCAACTTTTTATAAATAGCTTTGCAGAGAATAAGTAAGTAGCTGTTTATTAAGTTCTTAAAAATCAACTGTCGCTATTTATCTAATATAAATTAAAGTTTTAGCATAATATATAGTTTAAAAAAGGGAAAGCTTTTCGCAAGATGCTTCTATACAGTTTTTCATTTATGATAAAAAATATTCAATTAAATCACTTTCTATTGCTTAATTCACTAAATTTGTTGCCAACTAAAGTTTTATCGGCTCGTAGATGAGTTTGAATAATAGCACTATTTTTTGAGCTAGACTATAAACAAATTTAGTCTTAGAACTATAACATATCTAAAATATATGATGCGTTCCAAAATACTAAGCACAGGGAGAGCAGAAGCAAGCAAATTGGTTGAAAATGCAGACTTTACCAACAATCTGTTTATGAGACCTGACGGAACTAAAATAGATAAAGACCCTCAACTAATTGTTGATAAACTAGAAGCAATTTCTGGTATTCAACGTCGTCGTTATATTGGGGACGATGAAGATGCCATTACCCTAGCTGCTCAAGCTGCTAATAATGCCATTATTTCTTCAGGAATTGATAAAGAAGAAATCGGTGCTATTATCCTTGGTCACAATTTTGGTTTGGTAAAAAAAGGAACTTCTCAGACGGCATTACTTCCCAATTTGGCAGCATTAGTTAAACATTCTGTAGGGATTGAAAATCCCGATTGCATTGCTTATGACTTGTTGTTTGGTTGCCCAGGCTGGTTAGAAGCCTATATCCAAGGACATCGAATGATTGCACTTGGAGACGCTAAATATGTTTTGGTTATAGGCGTGGAAGTTATTTCTCCTATTCTTGACAAACATGATTTAGATTCGATGCTTTTTGCTGATGGTGCTGGAGCTGCAATACTTGGGGGAACGGAAGATTCTGCGGAAGGAATGATGACCTATAAAACATACTCGCACTGTCAAGAGGAAGTTGATTATATCAAAATGATGCCTAGTTACAATCCTGAATTAACGGCATTTGATGGTATTCATCCCAAAATAATAGGAAGACAGGTTTACAAATATGCTGTTAATTATGTCCCTCAATTAATTATTGATAGTATGAAAAAGGCTAATATCGGAATCGAAGATGTTTCACTGTTTCTGTTGCACCAAGCCAATGCAAAAATGAATATGGCTATGGGACAACGCTTATTAAAACATTTTGATGTCAGCTTAGACTTAGAAGATGTCATGCCTATTATTGTTCAAGATATTGGGAATTCTAGTGTAGCTACTATTCCTACTTTGTTGGATAAAGTTTGGCGTTCTGAATTAGAAAAATATAATTTATCTAAAGGTGATATTATCGTAATGGCTTCAGTTGGAGCAGGAATGCATGCCAACTGTGTGATTACTAAAATTTAAGCTTAATACAGTTTGTAATTTATTCGTAGTCCTAGTTTGGTTTGATTAACTTTCAGCGGTGGAGTTACGTTATTGAAAAAATTCTTTTCAGCTAATAAATGAAGTTCAAATTTATTGGAAAAACGGTATCCCACACCTAACAGATAAGTATCTATCAAATAATTACTGGGATCAACGCTTTGGCCATTGACTATTATATCATCCGAGATTCCATAAAAACCAAACTCTCCTAAAATCGAGAAACTTCTATTAAAGTTGTACTTATACCCAATACTTAACTTCCCCATAGATATTCTATCTACTTGATAGTCGTTGGCATTATTTTCAAGGTCTTCATCAAAAAAAGTAGATTCAATCTGTAGGTCATTAGTAGTAAAAACCGCCTCCGTGTCTGATAGGTAATGCCTGTCTGTAAAGATTTCTCCTGATAAGTAAACCTGATGATTATTAAATATTCTTCCTATAATACCGCCAATTCCGTAGCCATGCGAATCATCTCCTAACATCCCTCTAACAAAAATCTGTGCATTCCAATCAGCATCCCGAAACTTGTTTTTAGAACTTGTATTCATCAATACAAATATCGAAGTATCAAGGCTATTCGTGGATTTTACATAACGATTAACTATTGGTAACGCCATTAAAGGTGCTGGTTTTTGAACCTTAACAAAATAAGGTTTAGGTTCTAGTTTACTCCATAAAATCGAATGCGAATTTAAGGGCAGAGTTCTTACATTTTGAGTAGCTAGCGTTTTCTGCTCATTAGAAATGTCTATTAATTGCTCCGTATTTTTTTTATTAGGTGTAACTCTATTTATTGAAGTACTTAGAGTATTAATGTCATTCTTTACATCTATTTTTTTATCCCTCGAAGCCATATTTGTTGTTTTCGCTGATAAATCGCTCTCATTCTTTGTATCAAAAATAGTTGTATTTTCAGAAACCGTGTTATTCAGTTGGTTTGATAGATAATGGTTTTCATTTTTAATAACAGCTAAATCTTTATTAGAAGTGAAGTTTTCATAAAGACAATAGCCCCCCACTAAGCCAAACAAAGCAATAGTAGTTAAGAAAAAACGCCCATAATTGGTGTTTTTCTTAACTACTTTTTGTTGATCAAGCATGGTATTCATCTGATTCCACCCTTGGCTTCTCAACTGCTCTATTTTTTGTTTATCGTTCATTTCTATGCTTTATTATTTATCATCTATCATTATGTTTTCATATTAAATGACTTAATTTACCTGTATTTTTTTCGCTTTTTCTAACTGAGTTTTCAATATTTTTTTTGCTTGAGAATAATGCCACTTTACCGTTCCTAGAGGAATCGATAGTTTGTCTGATATTTCTTTATGTTTATACCCTTCCATGAAATAGCTTTTGAAAACTTCTTTTGTCATTTCTGGTAAAACATCTAACAGTCGAGAAATAGCGGCTTCTTCAAATTCAAGTTCTATTAGATTACGTTGTTCGGTCAATTCATTATCATTTATCTCTTGAAAACTAAATGTGTTTCTTTTAACCGAAAAATAATTACTCACTTCTCGTTGAAAAATGGTGCTCATCCAACGGGTCAAAGCAAAAGAACTTTCCAGTTTGTGTAGGTTGTTAAATATTTTCAGAAATCCATTATTGATAATCTGTAATAATTCATCATCATTTTGAGTATAAGGAATTACAATGCCATGAGCAAAACCAAAAAAACGATTATAGAACGCCTCTTGAGCTTTTCGATCTTGTCGAATACACTCTTCGATTAGTTTTTCTAAATCGTTCTTTTTATTTTTTAACCTCAATTTTATGATTTTCTTTTTAGTATATTATGCAAAGTTAGTACAAAACTCGACAACCCTCAATGTAAAAGGAGAATCCACCTTGTAAACAAAATCGATTCTCGCTAAAACAATACTAATTGAGGTCAACTTTGTTTTTTATGCAAAATCTCATGCTACTGGTTTTCCTTATTTTTTCCAAATGAATATCGTATGCCCCATAAATTTCTTACCGCAACTCCATCTTCGACTCCAATCTCGGGAGAAAATTCAAACATTAATGATAGTTGTTTAAAATTTTGCAAAGGATATACTTCTAATTGAACAGGAAATACAAACCATTGCACTCTATCAAACTCTAAAAAAGGGGCGAAATTTACTCCTACTCCTAAAGAAAACCTATGGTAAGCCCTTGGTTTAAAATTGTAAAATACTGTTGGCTCTAATTGTATAATATCAAGATTTCTATTTCCTAAAAGTTTCACTTCTCCACTAATTCGTTTATTTTGATCTGTATTGACACCAAGTGCAAAGATAGAATACGAGGTAATACCAACCTGTGCATTCACAGCACTAAATAACATTAAGAATAAAGTAGTTGTAATTAATTTGACGTATCTAATTTTCATAAAGTTCTTTTTTTAATCCATTTTTGAAGTTAAAATATTTATATCGTTTAATCCTATTTCACCTAATATTTATAAATTACTCGTTCTTCATAGCCTTCAATATTCAACCAAACCTCATCGCCACCTGCTTGTAGGTTTGAAATATCAAAAACTCTTGATTGAGTTATAAATGCTTCACATAACTCTTCGTCTTTCAGCGAAAGTCTTACACTTCGTTGACCAGGTAAGGATTTAGCAATAATTTCAGAATCAATTAGATTGACTTCCCATGAATTTCCATCGCATCCACTAGCACTATAGGTAATTTCCATACAATCGCCCTCAATTACAATCCTATTAATAGTAACATCATCATTCGGAGCA
>CALAJP010000296.1 GCA_937922815.1 uncultured Saprospiraceae bacterium | reverse complement strand
GCTTGTCGTTATCATTTCATTCAACATATTCTCTTCTAAGTTGATTCCTTCTTCTTTACATTTTTATAGAACATCCAATCCATTGTCTATCGTTTGTTCCATTTCGATTAATCTCTTCATCATATTAATTATTTTTTATTTAGTTATCAAAAACACAGTGTAAATAAATCAATAACTACACCTTGATACATTTTAACTGCTCATATTTCATCAGCGATTACTTCTTTCTTTTTGAAGAACTCTTTCATTGTAAGTTTATTTTGGGGGGTTCTAATAATTAACAATAGTTCTTTAACAAAACTAACTATTCGATATTTCGATTAACTCCAGTAATTCAATTCATACCAAATCCCTCAAAGCAGCGTCCAACTCCGAAAATTTAAATTCGAACCCCAATCGTTCCAACCTTTCGGATTTAACATAACGACCATATAAAGCCAATTCAGGGTCAGTTCTAAATATAAGTTTTGCACCAAGACGAGTAATCCATTCGGGTGCAGAAAGTCCAATTGGCATTTTAAGGTTTTGGCGTAATTGTTTCATGAATTCTTTATTCGAAACAGGATTTGGAGCACTACTTATCAACATTTCTTCGTACTTTTCATTGACTATTGATTGATAAATAATTTCGTTCATATCATATTCGTGAATCCAACTCATTCCTTGCTTTCCACTACCAACAGTTCCTCCCAACCCTAACTTCACAATTCTTGACAAAGAAGATAAAGCTCCTCCATTCTTACCAATTACAAAACTTGTTCTAAGAATTACGCCTCTTACATTTTCGGGTTTAGACTCTTTAAAAGCTTTTTCCCAAGCAAGCCCTACGAAAGGAGCTAAACCATATCCAGCAGTTGAATTTTCGGTACATAAATGAGTCTGAGAATCTCCATAAATATGAGCCGTTGACATTTGAACCCAAATTTTGGGAGGGTTTGCCACCATTTTCATCGCTTTTCCAATAACCAAAGTAGAATCAACTCTTGAACGCAAAATAGCATCACAATTATCTGGTGTTTTGATACAATCTACAGTCCTTCCTGCTAAGTTTACAATTGCATAAGCCCCGTCTAATAATTCCTTCCAACTTCCGATTGTACTAGCATCCCACTGACAAAAATCAAATTCTAAATTAGGGGGCTCATTTCTAGCAATTAAAATGGGGTTGAAATTCTTTTCTTTCAGGTGTTTAGCCAAACTTTGTCCTATAAATCCAGTTCCTCCAAAAATTAAAATGTTCTTCATTTTTGTTCATGTTTTGTTATACATTGAACAATAAAGAATGTCCTAAGTTTATAAAAAAGATAGTTTTCAGCTTTAAAGCACTATTAATTTTCAATTGTAATTTTATTACCAGCAATCCATGTAATAAATTCATTTCCATAATACAAATAAACAGAACTCGCGGGTGCAATATAAGTACCTGCTATATCTGCTTTTAAATCCAATCTGATATTCTTAATATCATTTGCTTTCATCGAACGCCAATAAAAAACGATATAATTATCAAAAATTTCATAATAAGCTACTTCTTTTTCATCAACCAATTTTTTCAATTGCCAAGGCTGTGGTGTAGTACCCGACGGAATTCCAATTACTGACGTTACCATTCCTAAATGCTTATTTCTTAAATTCTCTATATTCATATTTAAACTAACATTATCCCCAACCTTATATTTTTTGTTTTCAATATCTAATTTCATCAAGAAGGGGCTTTCTTTTGATGATTGTGGTACATGACTATCATAAAAGATATTCATTGAATATGGATAAGTGCTGTTAGCATTAGAAAACTTGACTGCTATTTTTTGTTCTCCTGAGGTCAGATAAGATTCCAACCCATCGACATTAATTTTTCCATCATTTTGTTGGACTAAATTACTGTTGATTATTTTTCCGTTGATATTTATCGACAAAATACCTCCATTGGCCGCTAAGTTCTTCTTTTCATATTTTGTATATTCAATTAAAGCTTTTAATGCCATACAAGTAGATTGCGTTGAACCAAAGCCATATCTTTTCCTTTGGCTAATAATAAATTCTACTCCTTCTAATAATAGAGCTTTATCAATTTCTTTTTGTTTTAATAAAGCTAATAAGGAAAATGCTACTGCCTCAACTTTTTTAGCATTACCATAAGAGCGAGTTAATGTATTCTCAACGGGAAGATTTTCAAACCCGTAATTTTGAATATTATTCTTTATCTTTTGAATCAACAAATTTCCCTTATCAATTTTATTATAATTGTAGCTTGCACAAGCCATCAGTGCCATGCGGTAGCTATCTTCGCTTTTCAAAGCTTCTTCGTACGAAAAGTTATATTCTTTACTAAAATCCGTGTTTATTTTCGACTCACTTATGGCATAGTTTATATATGCGTTATTGACGTTTTCAGGAGCAGCAGAAAATCCATACCTCCCACGATTTTGTTTAAATCCACCTTTTCCGTCTCTTCTACCTTTCAAAAAGGTGATTGTTCTTTCGATTAATTTTTGATTTACGCCATTATAAACCTCCTCCATTTCTTTAAATTGCATCAAGCCATAAGCAGATAAAGCCTCGTGCGGTGGTGTATCTCCGTACCACTCAAAACCATTTAAAGATGTCTCATAACCCGCTAGTTTTTTATACCCTATTTTTATAAAATCCAACGCTCTTTTTTCTATTTCAGGCTTACTTTTATTAGCCTCTTTCAAATATTTGAGCACTAAAATATTGGGATAAGTAGTAGATGAAACTTGTTCAAAACATCCATACGGAGCTCTAATCATGCCTTCTATTCCATCCATAACATCACCGACAATACCCGTATAAATATTAAATTCAGCTTTTAAACTATTATCCACCAAATTATCAATCGAAAAATAATACTCGTCAGTTTTATGTCCAGCCATAGAGATTTCAGTAGGGAAATATGGGCTAATGATTGTGGTCTTTTTTTCTATAAAATCCAATACTTCATCTGTTATCAATGCTGCTTTAATTTTTGCACTTTTGGTTTTAATTTTTGGAACAATAGAGACATACTTATTAACAATAACTATTTGCTTTTACAACAATTTTATCGCTATTAAAATCAAGCAATTTTATTTCTGATGGCATTTGAAAATCAAGGGATAGCGTTTTATCTTCATTAGATTCATTGGTAATATTTACGGACAAAACAATCGTATCATTCAAAGCCATATAATTTGGTAATTTAAAATCTACATTTAACATTTTTTTAGTCGAAAATGCTTTCTTTTTCCTACCCACTAACCCATTTGCTCCAACGCCTTCGCATACTGCCATAAAAGAAGTAATGGCATCCGAATTATAAAACTCTATTTCTGCTTTTCCAGCTTCGTCAGTTTGAACAACGGGGTTCCAATATATCGTTTGTCTAAAATCATCTCTTTTTTTGGGTAGTTCTTTACTTTCATACTTGGGAATGTAGAATTTCTTTTGTTTATAAAATTTGTTGTAGTCTTTATTATCAAAATTAGCTATTGCATAGTTTTTATACCTAGATTTGGGTAGTTTCTTTTTATAAAAAAAATAATGATTATAATAATCAGAATTACTTTTTGTATCAATTAAAATAAGCCCAGAAGAAGACACTCCCAAGACCCTAGTAGCTTCAATATTTTTCAAAACGGAAATACTCCTTATTGCTGAAACAGGCAAAATAGAAAGTATTTCTGTGCTGCGTGGAACTCCGTCAACAATTACAAGTGGGCTATTATTTGTTAAAATAGAAGCAGAACCTCTAATGTTAATATTTTCAGTAGTTCTTTCTGGGCTATTTGTATAGCTGCTAATCTGAACTCCTGCGATTTTTCCTGACAAAACATCCGAAATACTGCTTGCACTATTTAATTCAGCAGCATCTAAAGGAATAATTCTTATTCCTTCTTTAGTCATGTTTGAGGTACCATATCCAATTACTACTACTTCATCCAATGCTTCGCCTTCTTCCATTCCAAACGAAACGGTTGCATTATTGCTAGCCGTTTTTTTCACCGTTTGCTTTACCAATAATTTTGATTTTGATGGGTTTCGAATTTCGATATTTTTACTCGGTGAAGCATAATTATCAGAATAAGCGTTTGGTTTATTGCTAATAATTTCATTTTTGTTTATACGGATATTCTTACCATCATCTGTATATGCAATTAATGTTGTACTTTGCCCAGAGTCATTATCAAAAGAAAAATACCCTTCTTCGTCTGTTTTGAATGAAATTACTTCACTAGTATAATCATTAAACAATAATAAATTAGCCTTGATAGGTTTTCCATTCGTTTGCGTAATTGTGCCATATTCTATCGACTTTAATTCGGGTTTATGAGAAGCATCGCTTATTGCAATTGGGCTATAAATATAATCCCTCCAACCATGTGTGAGCATCACATAATCAAGAGCTTTTTTAGATTTAATTTCTTTAGGATTGAAGTAAAAATCTGGTTTGTGAATTTTACCTTTCAAATCCGAAGACAACAATAAATACGACAAAATATGGTCTTGCTTATCATCTGCAAAAGATAATAATTTGTTATCAACAATAGAAACCGAAAGGTTAGATGGAATTGGCAATCCATTCTCATCTGTTGTTAATAATTTCGCTTTTACTTTTTCTCTTGTTTCGTAAACGTCTTTATCAAATTCTATATCAATATTTAATTTTTTATGTGCATTTAGAAAAACCAACCTCTCTGCTAATGGCGTATTTTTTTCATCCATTATTTTAAATGTGGTTATGCCTATCGGAAAGTTTTTGGTGTCAATGACTAATTTTTTGTCGCCTATTTGAATTGGTTGTTTTTTTAGAATTCCATTTGGTGTAGAAATTTCTAAAAATAGGGCTTGATTAACTTTATTGTTTAGAACAATATTAGTTTGAGAACTATCTGTTTCGATTTGAAAGTTTACCCCTTTTTTGAAAACCTTAGGCAAAGAAATTTTTTCTTCTGATAAGAACGGTTTCACTATTTGCGCATAATAGCCTTCCGATTCTGACATAAAGAGTTTGAATGTTCCCATTCCATCATGAAAACTTTCAAAGGTGGTAACTACTTGTCCGTTTTTATCAAATATTTTACCACTCACATCGACTGGTTTTCCAAATTCATTCACGGCTTTGAAGGCAATTCTATTATTAACATCAAAAAGTATTTTTCCGCTTTCTGGTAAAAACTGTATATCAATATTATTCAACACAATAGGAACTGCTCTTGAAATAGATTCAATATTTTGTTTATGATTAATTTTTACATTCAACACAACATCTTTGGTATTTAAATCCGGTGGAAGTTGAAACGAAATCTTGGCTTTTCCCTCGCTATCTGTTTTGTTTATATTTTTATCAATGATATTTCCTTTAACGGTAACAACATAGTCAATTGAAGCCTCTTGAATAGGGTTGTTTTTAAGGTCTTTCACTTCAAAATCCGCCGTTACCAATGAATTTTTACCATAGCCTTCTTTTTCAAATTCTAAAGAGAACAAAACATTAGGTTTGACTACCTTTTGAACCGTTATTTTCTTAGAAAAATAACTTTCAGAACCATAATTTTTCATCCAATGCGTAAACATTCTGACCTCATACATTCCTCCAACCCAATCTTCATCAATATAAAAATCACCATAAGCATAACCTAATTCAATTGGTAATCGAATTGATTTTACAACATCGCCATTAGGGGAAATTAACTGAGCATGCATCACTTGACTAATTGTAGAAATGGTATTATCGCCACTCACAACATAAGATTTAAACCATATTGTTTCGCCAGGGAAATAAAATGGTCGGTCGGTCTGTGAATAAACCTTTTCAATAGCTGTTTCATCATTAGATTGAGCCAAGGTATGATTAACTCCAAATATCAAAAACAGTAAAAATAAATATCTTAAAAAAATCATATTTTCACATTTAAAGTTACTCCAAATTCGCTTTGCAAAGGCTGATTAAAAAAGTTAAGTCCTTGTCCTAATTGATTTCCATAAAGCGTTCCTTCTAACGTATGCCCCTCGAACTTTGAAATAGTTAAAAAGTTCTTGGCATATATTCCAAGCTTCAAGCCTCTAAAAAAAGTATTTCTTCGGTAATAATCATCTTTAAAAAATGAATAGGCTACTTGAAGCGACCTAAGATTAAGATATGTTCCATCTTCAATGGCGTCTTCTCCTACTCCACCAAATCCATATCTCACCAATTTATTGTCAACAAAAGCATTAGCAGGGTTATAAAAGTCAACCGCAACTGAATTGATTTCTCCTTGCTCATTAACGCCTTCAAAAATAAAATTCTCGACAGTACGTTCACTCGCTGAATGCTGAGAAGTTCCAAAATAATCTAGTGTACTTTGTGTCCCATTCCAAACATCTCCACCTTTGCGATAATCTATCGAAAAATTGATTTCAAAGTTGTCAACTTTTAATTTATTACTGAATACGATATTAAAATCAGGTGTTGGATTACCAATTATTTGCGGATTCGTATTTACTAATGGAAAACCATTGTTACCTATTATCATTCGCCCTTGGCTATCTCTTAAATATGCTGAACCGACAATAACTCCGACAGGTTCTCCAACTATCAGATTCCTAGAAACATCAGAAAACCCCGCAATTGGGACTTCTGTTTCTGAGTTGAGCAGTTTTTCAACTTTTGGTCGATAATATGAAAATGAAACCTTAGGTTCTAAATTAACTTTGCCTCCTATACGTAGTTGAGAGCTTATGTAAAACTCTACTCCTTGATTTCGGATATCAGCTATATTTTGTAATTGAAATGATTCATTTTTTAAGACAGGAAAAACACTCCCTTTCGTTAGCTCATTAAAATAAGAAAGGTCGAAAAATAAGCGATTGTCATAAGGCGAAAACTCAAAAGATAAGTTAGCATTAAAACTTTCTTTTTCTTCTAAACCAATGCTGCTATCAATAAACAAATCATTATTTGCTAAATAATTAGAACTTTCACTTGCCGAAAACAATAAACTATTATGACTTAAACTACTATAATAAAGCGAAATATCATTTACATCTTTAGAGAAACTAGCAGAAATCCCCCATCTCTTCACAGGATGATATTGTATATTAAATAATCCTGACAAATCAATTTTGGCATAGACTGATGGTAAGAACAACTTGTCTTTTTGAATTGATGAGATGTAAGAATTATTTGTAAGAACAATTTTAAACCTATTAAAAATCCCATATTCCACTCGATTCAACCACCTCAATCGATTTCTATTCTTTTTTACTTTTACTTCATTGAAGGTTTCAGGGTTAAGAAAATTAATATTTTCGAATCCGTTTGATTCTTCTAAAGAATATTCCAAATCATCATAATTGAAGTTCAATTTGGATTTTACTATCAATTCACTCTTTGGTAAAGTATAATCATCGTAACTAAAATTAAGATTAGCATCAAAATTTCTCTTCTGGATATCCTTACTACTTAAATAGCCTGTTTCAAATGCACTTATGCCTAAAGGCAAACCGAAATTTTGACGATTATTATCATTACTAAAACTAAGTTTACTTTCCAATATAATCTTATCAAAAGCAATATCATTCTGAATACTTGAAACAAAATTTTGAATATTATTGGCGTTTTGGTTCAACCTTAATAACCATTCTGGATTATCAAAATTGGGATGAAAGCTTCTTTGGGAATTATCATTTAATAAAATCCCTTGTTGATTACTAAAAGTTGGTGGTGTAGCCCAGTTATTTAATAACACATTATTTAGAAACCCGTTAATATTGGGTTGGTTATCCTTGATATTGTAAAATGTTGTTAATACTTTCCATCCTATTTTATTTTCTCCCCTTTCTTTGGAATAACTAAGGTTCAGATAATTGTTAGCATTCTTTTCTCGACCAAAAATATCTTTCGCACTTTTATTAGAAAAATTGAAAGCTATTTTTTCATTAGAATTCGAAATATCGAAATATAGGTTATTGGAACTGGTCAAAACGTTTTCAAATAGAGAATTATCATAAGTAATGGCAGGGTTTCCGTTTCCATTTCCTTTAGAAACTAGTTTTCCATTCTCATCATAATCATATTGATTTCCATCAAACTCTAAATTGTTAATTTCGGGACCAAAAGAAAACGGATTCCCCGATTGTCCATCCTGAAATTGAAGAAAACCATCGACAGAAGTGCCTTGACTGAATGTTTTTTGCAGTATTGGTAAATTATTTTTCTGTATGGTTCTTACCCCAAAACTAGTATTAAATCCAACTTCGAAACGATTATCCTTTTTAAAATAAGTAAGCTCTATAAATGCAAAATCTGGTTCTATCTTTATTTTTTTTACTCTATCTAATGTTTTATGGTAATCTGATAAATTTTTATTTATAGATTCTAATTTATACAAAACCGTTATAGGCGAAAGGTTTGTTTTTCCTTTAATTTTTTCTACCGCATTAATATAAGCAGGTGTTGATATTTTTTGAACCGCAATTTCGGTGGATTTATCAACAAACATTTCCTTTGTTACAATTATTTCTTTATCATCATAACCAACATAAGAAACTTCAATAATATCACCTACTTCGCATGGCAAAGTATAACTTCCATCAAAGTCTGTCAGTGTTCTAACGTCAGTACCTTTAATTCCCACTTCTGCACCTATCATTTCATAGCCCGTCTCATCATATAAAACTCCTGAGATTTGTCCTCTTTGCGAGAATGCAAGTGTTGAGAAAAATAATAAAATCAACGAGGTAATAATTGTTTTACTTAACATACATCTACTTTTCATACTGCTACTCTGTTTATCGAACACAGAAGATAATAAAAAAGGTGTAATTCCCAAAACGCACGATTGTTCTTATCTAATTCTTAATCAAGCATTAAGATATCATCATCTCATCAATTCGTTCTAAAGTTTTTCTCTATCAATAAATTCACCCAATTATCCTCACTTACCCCCATTAAGGTAAATTTATAATCTTTATTGGGTTCTAATTTAGGATTAGTATTTGGGTCTGTGATATTAAAAACGACATTGCTAACATCATAAAAAGTAAACTGTTTTTCGATGGTATAAGTTCCTGAGATTAGGTTACCCAAAGTATCTGAAATGATTTGAAAATAGATTACATTTTCTTTTATTTCCCCATCGTTCCACTCAAAAGAAGGAGTTATTCCGTTTTCAATCACATTGCCTAAAGAGTTATTTATTTCGGTAGGTTTGACATTTGTTTTGTGGCGAATGGGTGTACAAACATGTATTTTTCCATTCGTTTTATACGTAACCACTCCCATTTTTTCTCCTTCAAAAGGGGTATTATTAAATTTCCATAAATAGCCATTAAAAATAGGTTCGTCTTTTAGTTCCTTAGCCACGTATTTTGAAAAATTCATAGAATCCGCAATATTATCAGCTTCAAAATATCGAAACTCGGTCGCTCCTTCGATAGGATAAAAGAAAACATCCGTAGGAAATTCTTCTGATTCTAATAAACCTTCCATTCTCCCCCCTGAACATGCCACTAGGTCTGCCCTTTCTAAACCCTCATTAATCGCTAAGTAATCCGCTAAGACATTCTCGTCCAAAACCTTATCCTCTTCTTTACATGAAAAAAGTATAATAAGTAATGCTAATAAGATAAAATTGCTTTTCATTAAATAGTTTGTTTCGTTGATATTTTCAAAAATATAACTTTTAATACAAAAAAAGGCAATCACAGAATGTTACCTCTATAATTGCCTCATTTTTGATTATAACAAAACTTATTTGATAATAATTAATTTTTCTACAAGGTTTACTTTATCGTTTTGTAATTGAATAAAATAAATACCATCATCCCATGAACTTGTATTTAGGCGAATTTGTTGAACTCCTTCAAACTGATTATTAATCTGTTCGACCAATACACCCGCAACATTATAAACTGATACCTGAGCCCTATTATTTGTTTTTGGTAATTCAAAATTTAGGGTTGTATAATCAAATGCTGGATTTGGAATCACTTTCAAGGTTGTAATTTCCTCAAATGGATTTGTCCTATTTCCGCTTCTTTGTAATGCAACATTATTACCCGTTGCACTATTTACAATATCATTCGGACAGTCAACCCAACGACCATCTTGAAAGCATTGAGTTCCACAAATATCTAATAAATCCTCGGTCTGATTATTGCCTTCGCAACTAAAAATCACATTACTACATTCTACATCGATTTCTAATTTATGCCAGTTTCCAGAAACTCTCGTCATTGATTCTCCTGGCCATGTAGTGTTAATTCCTCCTCCCCAATAGTGAACCGTAGGGTTGTCGCAAGGTCCTGCATCTAAAAATAAAGTTAACTTATTGTTTGTTTCTGAAATAGTAGAACAGTCCACCCAATTAGATTGTCCTCTCGCAATACTACCATTCCAACAATTATCGCTATCTACAAACAAGTCATCGGTCTGACTACCATTACAATTCAATACAATTTCAGCATCATCTGCATTAAATGTGTAAGTAAACCATCCTGCGTTATCAGGGTCTGCCTGCATTATAATACCTGGCCAAGGGGCAAGCTCTCCTCCAATTCCATCTACATTAAATATATAAATATTAGGCGTACCTGAGCAGTCCGATTTTACTTTTATCGTAATTTCATTCATACTAATTCGTGGTTCAATCGTCAAATCATAAGTTACCGTAAATCCGTCATAACTACCTGTATAAGTTGTCGTTCCTACTAAATTCACGTCTAATACTGGTGCCCAAGTTGCATCTACAGATTCAGTTGTTCCATTCTCACAAGATTTTGTTGCTGGAGGAAAAGCGAAAGCATCTCCAGCCGTAATAGTACTACTAGATTCAGCGATTGACAAGCCGACAGTACTACCACATACATTAGGATTAGGGCAAGAAACTTCGTTATTAACTCCAAGTCTAATATCTCCATTCCAACACATATCTCCATCTACGAATAAGTCGTCGGTTTGCTCTCCATTACAGTTTAATACAACTTCGGCATCATCTGCATTAAATGTATAAATATACCAGCCAACTAAACTAGGGTCTTCTTGCATAGCTATTCCCGGCCAAGGGGCAAGTTCTCCTCCATTTCCATCTACATTAAAAATATAGATATTAAGTATTCCTGAACAAGTAGATTTTACTTTTACTGTAATTTCGTTCGTACTGATTTTCGCTTCAACGGTCAAATCATAAGTCACTGTAAGCCCATCGTAGCTACCTGTATAAGTTGTCGTTCCTACTACATTCACATCTAAACTTGGAGACCATGACAATGCTATAGGTTCGGTACCTCCATTTTCACATTCTTTCTCTCCTTGAGGGAAACTAAATGTTTCTCCTTCTGTTATGGTACTACTCGTTTGTCCAATACTTAGACCTACCGTATTGCCACAACCCAATGCTTCAACGGTCAAATCATAAGTCACCGTAAGCCCATCGTAGCTACCTGTATAAGTTGTCGTTCCTACTAAATTCACATCTAAACTTGGAGACCATGACAATGCTATAGGTTCTGTACCTCCATTTTCACATTCTTTCTCTCCTTGAGGGAAACTAAATATTCCGCCCTCTGTTATTGTACCGCTTGTTTCTACTATAC
This sequence comes from uncultured Saprospiraceae bacterium, assembly GCA_937922815.1. Lineage (GTDB taxonomy): Bacteria > Bacteroidota > Bacteroidia > Chitinophagales > Saprospiraceae > CALAJP01. The sequence goes on along the minus strand of CALAJP010000296.1, from coordinate 521 downwards.
TCAAGCCGACTGTGTTTCCACAACCTAGTGCTTCAACGGTCAAATCATAAGTCACCGTAAGCCCATCGTAGCTACCTGTATAAGTTGTCGTTCCTACTAAATTCACATCCAAACTTGGTGACCATGACAATGCTATAGGTTCGGTATCTCCATTTTCACATTCTTTCTCTCCTTGAGGAAAACTAAATGTTTCTCCTTCTGTTATGGTACTACTCGTTTGTCCAATACTTAGACCTACTGTATTGCCACACTGAGATTCTTCTACTATTAAAGTAAACTCTACTGATAAATTTCCATTTGTCCCTGTATAGATCGTTGTTCCTATCGAATTCACATCTAATGTTGGTGACCACGACAATTCTACATTTTGGGTTACTCCATTTTCACAAGTTTCTTCTCCTTCTGGAAACGTGAAAGAAGTTCCTATTTCAATTGTTTCTGTATTTGATGCGATAGATAAATCTATCACAGCATCACATTCAGTAGGACAATCAACCCAATTATTAGCATCTAATCCAAAA
>CALAJP010000295.1 GCA_937922815.1 uncultured Saprospiraceae bacterium | reverse complement strand
TGACAAAAGGTAAAACACTATTTACGGTTCCGTCTCCACCACAAATAATAAGATATTTATATTTAGGAGCTTCATTTTCAAAGAAAGGAATCAAACACGCTTTAGTGGCACAAATAAAATAATTGAGTTCAGAACTGGTCTGTCGAATGGAGTCTATTAATTTATCCGCATTAGTTGTCCCAGAGTTGGGGTTGATTAGGAAAATAATGTCTTTGTACGAATCAGGTGTAGTATCGTTCATAAGTTGGGCAAATTTAAGAACAATAATCTTTTACTTCAAGGTAAAAGTCCTCAACTTTTGTTCTTGCCCAAGGTGTTCTTCTCAGAAAAGCTAAACTAGATTTGATAGAAGGGTCAAATTTGAAACATCGAACAGGAACTCTTTCATACAAAGCTTCCCAACCTACATTTTCTACTAACTTTTCCATAATGGTTTTTAATTTGACACCATGAAGTGGGTTGTTAGGCTGTTCCATATCGTAACTTGAAATAGGGTTGAAATAAAACGAAAAAAGCCTCAACTACTATTAAAGTGTCGAGGCTTTTGTGGTGGGAAATACTGGACTCGAACCAGTGACCCCCTGCTTGTAAGGCAGGTGCTCTGAACCAACTGAGCTAATCTCCCGTTATGCTTTGTTCCTTAAAGCGATGCAAATATACATACATTCACTTTTATTTTCCAAACTTTTTAAAAAGTTTTTTTCAAAAAAATCACAACAAAAAATACAAAAATCTAATAACCAATACTTTATCTTTAAAAATAATTTTATCTTTTTTCTCAAAATGAAAACAAACGGCATCTAATACTTTTCAATGAGCTATAAAATAGTGTTTGAATAAGCTAAATTCTTTACCTATATTTATCCCATTCATAAACATATAAATTAAAAAGAATGGAGTCTATCAGCATTTTCGATATTTTCAAAATAGGAGTTGGTCCTTCTAGTTCGCACACACTAGGTCCTTGGAACGCAGCTTTAGATTTTTTGAAAAATATTGAAGTTGATAATATTGATACGATTCATGTGCATTTATATGGCTCTTTATCTAAAACTGGAATTGGGCATGCTACGGACAAAGCTGTTTTGTTAGGTTTGATGGGCTATTTACCCAAAACTATTGATACCAATTCCATTGACGGTATATTAGAAAAAGTAAAAAATGATGGTTTTATTAATATTCAGAACCATAAAATAACATTCTCATTACGCAACAATATTGTATTCGAAAACAGTCAACATCCACTTCATCCCAATACACTTATCTTTCGGACACTAAAAAATAATACCCTTCAAAAAGAAGAAATTTACGCATCTGTTGGCGGTGGTTTTATCGAAAAAGAAACTTCCAATCCAACCTCCGAAATGACTTATAATCTCCCCTATCCTATCCAAACGGGAAATGACTTATTAAACTATACAAAAAAACTAAATTGTAGTATTTCAAATGTCGTTTATAAGAATGAACTTTCCATACGAAAAGAGGCAGAAATCGACGCCAATATTGAATTACTCATCACTACTATTTTTGATTGCATTTATACAGGATGTACGACCGAAGGAATTCTACCAGGGGGATTAAATGTGAATCGAAGAGCAAAAAATATCTGCGATAGATTATTGAATCAAACTCCCTTTTCTTCAAAAGATGAATTGATTGCATTAATCAAAAAAACACCCAAAAGTTTTAATGCTGTCAATAAATGGGTAAGCTGTTTTGCCCTTGCCGTGAATGAACAAAATGCAGCTATGGGAAGGGTCGTTACCTCTCCTACCAATGGAGCTGCTGGTGTCATCCCTTCGGTTATGATGTATTATGTCTTTTTCTGCGATTATAAAGGCATTGAAGAACTCAAAAAATTCCTTTTCACTGCTGGTGAAATTGGTTGTTTATTCAAAAAAGGAGCTACTATTTCGGCTGCTGTTGGCGGTTGTCAAGCAGAAATAGGGGTATCATCTGCCATGGCTGCTGGTGCATTAACGGAGTTATTGGGTGGTTCTCCTGCTCAGTGTTTAATGGCTGCAGAAATAGCAATGGAACACCACTTAGGATTAACTTGTGACCCTATCAAAGGTTTGGTTCAAGTTCCTTGTATAGAAAGAAACGCCATGGGAGCCATGAAAGCCATTACTGCCTCTAATTTAGCCTTAGAAAGTGATGCCAACAAGGCTATTGTTAATTTAGATACTGCCATCAAAACGATGTGGGATGTTTCTGTAGATATGAATTCAAAATATAAGGAAACTTCTGAAGGTGGCTTGGCAATCAACTTACCCGTTATCAATCCAAGTTGTTAGTTTCTGAACAAAATGGAGTCGATAAAAGTTAATTTCTAAAAAAATTTATTAATATTTTTGATTTTGCCTACTACCTTGAAAGGATTTTTAATTTCAACAGTAAGATTGTATCGGCAACTTCTTTATCTAAATCAAATTGTATTTCGCAGAAACAAACGACAATTGTCGTTTGTTTCTGCTTTTTTTATCCATTTTTCAAACAAAAAAAACACAAATTCGTAACAATATAAATACAAGCATAGCTCACCTTGAGGAATAACTACATTAAACTAACTATCATAATGTATATACCTATTAGAACGATATTAACTATTTTTCTTGTCATATACATCCATTCAAATCTTTGTGCTACTTCCTCTATGGCTGAATATAAAAAAACAGTAGGCTTAGGAATATGCAACAAGGAATGTAGACACAATGATAAGATAGATTTTGACTTTTTATCTTCAAGTGGAGACGAAATATTAGATTACCACCTGTCACAGTTTAGAATTGCTATCCAAGAGAATAACAGTTTAGTAGCAAGGCATCATTCTAAGTTCATTTTCATGAATTGTAAGAACGTGATGAGTATAGAATTTTTAAATAGCATAAGTGACGAAATAATTAGGAAACTCAAAGGAAATACTTTTGAAGTGGAAACGCTAACTGATATAGCTTATAATTATCGACTATTCTCGTATCACAACAAAGCTCTTGAACTAAATTATCGTGCATTATCAATATGTAAAAATAATGAAAGGGCGGTTAATGATAGAATATATAATAGGCTTCGAATTTCTTACCAGATTGCATTTATCTACAGTTCTGTTAGCCAAAAATCTAAAAGCATAGCTCTTTATAGTGATTCATTATTAGATGAAGTAGTGTGTTTTATGCAATCGGATATGCAGACGAATAGCAAAAGAAACCCTTATTTGTATACTGTTCTCACCTTAGAAGTCCTTACCCGAAAATATTTAGGAACGCCCGAATATGATAGATATCTACAATACTTTGATGCTAATAAAGCTTCAGAAAAAGTAGCATTTCTTTACCAATGGATGGATTTAACCAATAAGGCTTATAAATGCAAAGATGCCGAGTCCATGGCTAATTTATTAGATTTTATAGAAATGGGTAACGATAAGTTAGATAACTTTCAAAATTATATTTTTATATACAGCCAAATTTGTATTAGCGTTTTTGATATAGGTTTTCATATTCTGCCATTAGAAAAACAAAATAAATCAATAGACAAAATTATTGAAAATAGTGCTTATTTCAGTCCCGTAGAAAAAACGAAATTATTCCCCAAAATAATTGATTATTATTCACAAAACAATACAGCACAATCCGAATATTTATTAGAAGAATTACTAAAAACATATAGAGTCCAAGTACCTAATTTAGTCAATCACAGTGATAATTTTCTAAACACACAGTTTGATAATATATCGCAGAGTACCTTAGATATTAAAGGGGCTCAGAAAACCAACTTAGCCTTGTTTTTTTTGGCTTTAGGAGCTGGACTAATTTCATTAATTTCTATAATAATTATCAACCTAAAAATAAGATCCAATAGGAAGTTTTTAAACATTAACCAAAAACTAAACGAACAACGCAATTACATCCAAAGACGAACTACGGAACTACATGCGTTTGCGAAATTATTAAATTTTACTTTTAAAAAATCGAAAAACAATCTCAACACCGCTTTTGATTATTCAACATTAGATACTCTTTCTCGTGAAGAACGGTCTCAGATAATTAGTTCCAATACAAGTACAATCAATAGTTTAGAATCTACGGTTCAGAATTTTCTCACTTATACATTAAGTAATGAAAAGCAGTTTAAAAACCAAAAGTGGATAAAACTAATGGACTGTTGCGAAATGGCGGTTTATCATCTCAATAACAAAAAGGTAAACATTCACTTTCCTAAATCAGACATCGAAACATTAGGAAATATGAAAGATTGGATTGATGTTTTTCAAAAAATATTCATTCATAGCATTGATAATTATCCATTAATAGACAACTTAAAGATTGATGTTCATTTTAGAAATGATAAAAATTACTCAACAGTGATTATTCGAAGTAATGTACCCATTTCTGTCGATCAAAATAATGATTCTTTATTTGAAGCTTTCACTTCTAATGCTCACGGTATCGAAAATATTAAATCAAATTTGAACTTAGCTGTTGTCAAAAATATCTTGAATAAATACAACAGCACTATTTCATTAATTAATAGTAATGAAAAGCAATACACAACTTTTTGCATTCGGATTTTCCACCCCAAAAAAGAAAAAACCTACCAACAAAGAATTACTCAAAAACAACAGGATTATTGATTAAAGTCATCGTTTTTATATTGGGCAAGTTTCCCTTGTTTCTAAAAGACAATAATGTCGAGTTGTCGTCAATAAAAATTATATCCAACGTCAGTCTATCATTTCCATAAATACCTCTGTGAATCATATTTGCCGAAAAAATAAGAGCGTCTCCCCTATCTAATCGCCTACGAATTTGCCCTTCTAAATCATCTGATGACTTACTGTTTTTTAATGAATTTCTTACTTGTAATTCCTGTGGGGTGTCCCACCTACGATGGGTTCCAGGAATCAACGCTATGCCCTCTTCATTTTTTAATGGAATCCTCACATGAACAACATTCAATTTAGTGATTAATTTTTTTTGTTCGTCTATTTCCAAGTCTGTATATTGAATATCTCGGTGCCAATAATTAGGTCTTTTCATAGCTTTGGGGTCAAAAAAAAGCTGTGTATTCAGAAACTTTGGATTTTGAAAAGGAATGGCAGCTAAAATTTTATCTGAAGAAACGAAATTAAATAAGGTCAATTTTTCATTTTCCGTCAAATGTTTTGACGAAGTAAGGCTGTGACTATTAATTGCTCCATTTTTATATAATTTTTCATTATTAATTAACCAAAGCTTGTGAAATTTTCGAATAATGGGTTCTATTTCCATTAAACTTTGCGAATCCATGAAATTAGGCAAATAGAGATAGCCATTTGTTTTATAGTCATCTAAAAGCATATGGTAATTCTTGTTTTTTATTAAAAAAGATGCTTTACTTCCCATATTTGCTCGGTGATACCTCCATTTTATGTTTAAACCTACGATTAAAATAGGCAACATCTTTATACCCTACTTTATGAGAGATTTGAGCAATACTGTATTTTTTTTCCCAGAGCAATTTACAAGCTTGGCTAATCCTAACCTCGTTCAATAATGTAGAGAAGGTCTTATGGGTATTTTTTTTGATAAAATTACAACAAGCCGATTTGCTCAAATTAATCTCATGTGCCACCATTTCTAAACATAAATCCGTCTCATGGTAGTGTTCTGCGATATAATTATAAATAGTTTGGATTCGTAAAAGTTGAATAGGGTCATTCGTAAGTTCTAATCCTTTTTGTTGTATCAATTTTTGTTCATTAGACAAAGAAAGGCTTTCTAGTATTTGCAAAAAAGTTAGATACCTTTTAATTCCTTTCAAATGAAGTAAGTCTTCAAATAAAGGTAAAATTTGTTCTGCAAAATGTGCTGAAAAAGAAACTCCAAATTTAGATTTGTCCAATAAATATTGTAGATTTCTTAACTCAGGAACATTTATGATTTGCTTTAATAACCATTCCTTGTCGAATTGAATAATTATCTGTCGAGTAGGTTCATTCGTCAACCAACAGTGCGGTAAATTACTCCCCAATATGACTAAATCGAAGGGGTGGTAATTAGAAATATCGGTCCCTACAAATCGCTTTCCTTTGCTTTTAATAGTTAACGTAATTTCTAATTCTGGATGAAAATGCCATGTGTCCTTAAAAAAAATTCGGTCTGATCTTATCACATCTCTAACCACAAATGATTGAGAAGGAACAATTGAGACTTTTTCAAATTCAGCTTTCATATTTTATTATACCTTAAACACAATTGTACTATTATTTAGTAAAATACTACAAAAAAAATGAAAATATAAAATATAGTACAATAGAACACCAAAATAGTACAATTAAAATTCATTCTGATGCTCTAATTTTACGAAGAAGTTATTTACACGAAACATAATTGAGGATGATTACAACAGCTACAAATACCATCTTAGGCAATAGAAAAAATGGTTTCACAATACCAACAGCCAAATTATATCCTTTTCAATGGAATTGGGATTCTGCTTTTATCGCAAGCGGGTATTCATATTTCAATTTAGATTTTGCGATTCAAGAATTCAAAACACTAATGAAAGGGCAATGGGAAAATGGTATGATTCCACATATTATTTTTCATTCGGAAAACGAAAAAACATACTTTCCAAATTTTGACTTTTGGAAATCGGATGTAAATAGTGGTTCGCCTAAAGACTTGGCAACTTCTGGTATTTCTCAGCCTCCCGTACATGGTTTTTTGTTAGAAAGGATTTACTTACAACATCCAAACAATCCCAAATTATTAGATTTTATAAAATGGATTTTTCCTAAAATAGTAAATAGCCATCGGTTTTTTTATAAATATAGAGATCCTAATCACGAAGGGTTATTCTTTTTGTATCATCCTTGGGAATCTGGTCGAGACAATTCGCCTATTTGGGACGAATTATTAGAAAATATAGAATTAGACCCTTCTCAAATTCCAGCCTATACTCGTTTGGATACCCTACATGCAGATCCGTCAGAAAGACCAACTGACGATCAATATGATAGGTTTGTTTATTTATTAGAGTTAGGTAAAAAATATAAATATGATGGTCAAGAAATAGCCAAAGAAAGTCCCTTGAAAGTGCAAGACAGTTTGATGAATGCTGTATTGATTCGTTCAAATCAGAGTCTGATTCGATTGGGAAAAATAATAGGAGAAGATGTGGCTGAACTAGAAGAATGGAACCAACAAAGTGTGAAACTATTCAACCAAAAATTGTGGAATGATAAGATAGATTGTTTTGCAAGTTATGACATGGTCAATGAAAAATTAATTGGCATCAGAGAAATAGGTGGTTGGGCAAGTTTATGTGCAGGAATTGCGAATCAAGAACAGGCAGAAAAAACGACTTCTTATCTTCAAAAACTACAAAATAATAATTTCTTATTATGTCCAAGTTTTGACCCTTTCCATGCCAAGTTCGACCCTAAAAGATATTGGAGAGGTCCCATTTGGCCGCATATGAATACGCTCCTTTTTGATGGTCTAATTCATTACGGGTTTAATGAATTGGCCAATAAAGTAAAAGAAGATACCATTTATTTAATCGAAAATAAAGGGTTTTACGAATATTTTGAACCTCGAAAATCTATTTCCGAAAAATTAGAAAGAGGATACGGTGGCAATCATTTTTCATGGACTGCATCTAGTTATTTAACCTTCAAAAACATTTAACCAATATATTATGAATACTTTTGACTATATCATTGTAGTAGGCTACATTTTAGGTTTTTTAGGAATCGGTTTTTTATTTAAAGAAAATAAAAACTCCGAAGATTATTTTTTAGGAGGTAGATCTATGGGCTGGTTTCCGCTCAGTTTATCGACAATGGCTACCCAACTTTCAGCCATAAGTTTTATTTCTGCTCCTGCGTTTGTAGGGTTCAAAGAAGGAGGAGGAATGCAGTGGCTAACCTACGAATTTGGTGTCCCACTTGCGATGGCATTTATTATGGTTTGTGTGATTCCTACCTTATATAAATCGGGAGTCGTCAGTGTGTATGAGTATTTAGAACGACGATTTGATTCTTCTTCTCGGTTACTAATTAGTATCGTTTTTCAAGTGAGTAGGAGTTTTGGAACGGGCGTAATGGTATATACTGTAGCTATGATTATTCAAAGTGTGATTCCAATTCCGTTTTGGCAAACCATAGTTGTGATAGGCGTTATAACCATGATTTATTCTTATCAAGGAGGAATGAAAGCCGTAATTTGGGGAGACGTTATACAAATGTGTATTCTTTTTGGAGGTATATTAATTTGCCTTTTTTATGGAATTTCAAATATAGGAGGATGGGATGTTTTTGTACAATCTGTTGATAAAGAAAGATTGGATGTCATCGATTTTGGAAGTATGGGTTTTGACGGTGACCAATTTGGATTTTTGCCTATGGTAGTAGGTGGATTTTTCTTATATGCTTCATATTATGGAACCGACCAAACGCAAATTCAAAGACAATTATCTGCGGGTGGAATGAGTACGATTCGCCAATTATTGGTAGTGAATGGATTGTTTAGATTTCCAATTACTTTGATTTACTGTATCATGGGATTAGTTTTAGGAACATTATTAGTAAAAGACGCTTCTTTTATGCAAGCTATCAATGATACTTATGCAGAAAATGCTGGTAGTATCAAAAGTGTAACGGATTTAATGGTGCCTGTTTTTATCCTAAAATATTTACCAAATGGAATAATCGGAATCTTATTTGTTGCCATTCTTTCTGCTGCTATGTCGTCTTTGAGTTCGACTATTAATTCACTGTCAGCAGTAACTACCGAAGATTTTGTAAAGCGTTGGAAACCGAATTTAAGTGTTTCTGAATATATGAACTATTCCAAAGGACTATCTATATTTTGGGGCGTTGTTTGTTTAGTTTGTGCTTTTTTCGCAGGTGATATTGCAGACACCGTTATTGAAGCGATTAACAAAGTAGGAAGTGTCTTTTACGGACCTATTTTAGCGGCATTCATACTTGCATTAATGACCAAACGAACCACTGCAATGGGGGTCAACATCGGAATCGTAGTTGGTGTTTTAGTAAACGTTTATCTATGGTTAGGTGTACCAGAAATATTTTGGTTCTGGTGGAATGCGATTGGTACGGTAGTAACTCTTGTGGTTGCTTATGGCTATAGTTCCTTAGTTCCTGCTGTAAATTCTGATAAACCTGAAATGGAAGTAACGTTTATGTTTGATAAGAAAAGCGTGGGAATATTAGTAGCATTTTTTGTAGCTATCATTCTATTCTGTGTGTATTTTCCGTCGTTTTTTGGTGAGTAAACTTTAGGTGTATATTTTTTAATAAAAGACGCATACGAGATTTAGTTTCATATGCGTCTTTTTGTTTTTATTAATAATTATCTAACTGCTCAAATGAAATCATATTAAAACGAAGTTAAGCATTACATAGAGAATAGAAAAAGATTAAAATTAATCATAAATTGTAAGAGTAGAAATTTACTATTAGACTTTAAATTGCACTTATGAAATACTTCATTTTCTTATCATTGTTTGTTTACTCTTTTTCATTACAAAGCCAATCAATATTAGGACAATGGGTCACTATTGATGATTACTCTAACAAGGAAAAAGCAATTGTCGAAATATATCAGAATAAAGGAGAATATTTTGCGAAAATTGTAAAAAGCTTTATCAGTAATGATGATGCGAGATGTGTTTCTTGTGAAGGAGATAAGAAAAATACTCCCATTAAGGGACTTGTATTTATAGAAGGGCTTTCTGAAGATGGAGATGAATATAATGGAGGGACAATTTTGGACCCCGAAACGGGTAAAGTTTATAAATGCTACGTGAAATTAGTAAACGAGAATAAATTGGAAGTTAGAGGATATTTAGGTTTTTCTTTTTTAGGGAGAACACAGTATTGGAAACGTAAAGAATAGTTTACGGTTAAAACCATAACCAACACCAAAAAACTAAACTAATGCAAAAACTTAATCATCGTAATTCAAACGATTATTAAAACGGCACTTCCTTTGGTATACTTATAGTGATATTCCCTATAATTGGAATGAATTTTCATTTTTTAATCCCGATTAATTATGCGAAAAATAATTTTAATACTAACAGTAATCTGCTCTACAATTTTTGCGAAAGCACAAGAAATAGATATTATTGATATTGTTGCAAAACAATTAGACATAAAAGCTGAAAATATTGCCCACGACTTGGTAGCACAAAAAAAGATTCCTTATGATTCGTTCAAAACTATTGTTGTTATTCCAGAAATAACAGAACAAGAAGAAGATTATTATTATGTTTATAATAGTCATGTATTAGTTGTAGATACTAAAACAGGAAGAATAATCCATCGGTATTTTGAACCTTCTAATAAAGGAGGCTGGGTTTCTGATGCAATTGTATTGTCAGAAATAATAATAGATACTGCTCCATATCAACTTTCCACAACAGATAGGGCATTTGGGCTAAGAGTACGATATAATGGGAGTTCTAAAGTTAATCCTTATCGTGAAACCACACTTTCTTTATTCGTGCAAGAACAAAATCGTTTAAAAAAAGTACTTAATCGATATCCTGTAAAAAGTTTTTTAGGCGAATGGAATATGCGGTGTAGCGGAGAGTTTGATGAAGAAGAAAAAATACTCATTATTCAATCAAAACGAACAAATGGATACGCTAATATATTAGTAAAAAGTACGCTTTCTAATATCATTAGTTCCGAAGATGAAAACGAGGAATGTGTTGAAGAAAAAACAATTACGAAGCAACGAGAAATATTAGTGTTTAATGGAAAAGCGTATGATAATAATTAACTACTATTATTATTTAAAGAACTTCTTGATATGATTAACCAGCTAGAAAATAAAGTTAACGAAACTAGAAAACGCTAAAAATCAATTCTTCACCCCCCTTAACTTTGTCCCCTAAGACAAATGGATTAAATTGAGGCAAATTAACAAAAACTCGTACTCAAAACATCACTGAATAAAGTATAAAAATGGCTGGAGAAACAAACCTATCCGAACTATTAAAAGGGATGCATCCCCAAATTAATGCAGGAAAATATGTATTTTCTACCCTAAATGACATTAATCTCATTGAAAGAAAGGATACTATTTGTGAATTTAAAGAGAAAGAAGGCACTACGGTTGTCGTAAAGAAAGAAAAAGCCGACGAACTTAATTTGAATTATGAATATATTGCGTCTTGGATTACGCTAAAGATTCATTCTTCACTCGATGCTGTGGGTTTAACCGCTACTTTTTCTACCGAATTAGCTAAACATGGTATTAGTTGTAATGTAATTGCGGGATATTATCACGACCATATTTTTGTGGACAGTAAAGATGCTGACAAGGCGATTGAGGTATTGAATAACTTGTCAAAGCGACAAAATTCTTAACCCTTAAGTTTAATTCTTAAAATAAAAAAAGTGCTAAAACCATAGTCGGTTTCAGCACTTTTGATGATACTAAGAATATCTTTTATGCAACCTTGATTGCTGATTTCATACTTCTTTCAATTTCTTCTTGTGAAGTTTTAAGAAACTGAGGTAAGATAGTATTATACGTCTTGGTTACCTTTTCGTCATCTAATAAATATTCGAGCATTCGTCTAAATTTAGCCTCTCCTATCAAAGATTTTACGGTTGCTCTCTTGTCTGCATCTCTTAGGTTTTCCATAAAACTTATAGGGTCAGCTTCTGGATGAAATTGAGTACCAATCATGTACGGAGAAAAACGCACCGCCATAATAGCACGTTCAAGCTCGACATGGTTACGTAGTTTTTCCAAAGAAAGTACCTGAGCACCTTTTTTCTTAAAATGCCTCAAATTTGGTTGCACAACTTGGTAATCACGAGAATCTACGCCCCAATATCTATCCTCTAGGCCTTTAAAAATATTTTCCTTTTTGCCGTTGGGTGTTTTATGAATAGGAAAAACGCCAAATGAATTAGATTTTCGTGGCATTACTTCCGCCAAATCAAATATATGACATGCTAACTGAAAAGAATGGCAAATAAAGAACACATATTTTTTAGGTTTTGTGTCTTCATGTTTATTATATGCTTCCATATCTTTTATAAACTTGAAATAATTTTGTTGCCACGCTGCATCAGGTTCTAAAGGTTCGCCCGGTCCCCCCGTAGAAATATAGATATTAAAATCATCCATATCGGGCAGTTCATTTTTTACTCTGACATCAAATACTTTAAAATCAAAGCCAGATAAAGTTACAATCTCTTTTATACATCGCAATCCTTGGTTTTTGACCCCATTGTTCATGTCTAAAATGGCTACTCGCATACTAGTTCTCTTTTTATTTTATTAATTCTAAAACCATTGTTATCAAATTTCACTATAAAATAGTTACAATAACAACTTTAATACAACAATCGATCCAATGGAATATTTTGTTACATAACCTATTAAAAACTATGTAATTAAAGGTATTAATCCGTTAATTATAGATTCGAATGAAAATAATCTACTAATGGTCTTTTGGCAATATAGAAAATTGGGAATAAATATGCTCTTTTTTATGAATAAAATATCAAAACAAGAGATTAATATTTGAAAGGAAAAACAGTTGCAGCCATCTGCATAGCATCAATAAATGCTTGCATATTTAAGTTTGAGAACTTTTCTTGGGTTCGTAAATAAAATAATAAATTTTCAGTAGCTAAGTTTCCTGTTAAATCATCTTTTGCCATGGGGCAGCCTCCATAACCTTTGATGGCACTATCGAAACGCCTACAACCACTTGCAAATGCAGCATCTAATTTACTTCCCCAATCGTCGGGTCGAGTATGAAAATGTGCACCAAAAGTAATATTCTCAAAAACTGGAATCAAACTGGAAAATATATAGGAAATACTGTCAGGTTTAGCGACTCCTATGGTATCTGATAAAGAGAAAATTTTTATCCCCATCGATACTAATTTATCTACCCAAAACTGTATAATATCAGCATTCCAAGGATCGCCATAAGGATTCCCAAAGCCCATTGATAAATACAAAACCAATTCTTTACCGTGTTTCAAACACAAATCTTGAATATGGGCTACTCTTTCCAAACTCTCTTCAATGGTGGCATTGGTATTTCGTAATTGGAAAGTTTCAGAAATAGAAAATGGATAGCCTAAATAGCTGATTTTTTCATACTTAACCGCATCCTCTGCCCCTCTCTTATTGGCTACAATAACCAATAATTTCGATATAGAATTGGACAAATCCAATTTATCAATAACTTCTCCAGTATCTTTCATTTGAGGGATGGCCTTAGGAGAAACAAAACTTCCACAATCAATCGTATGATAACCAACTTGCAATAGTTGATTAATATATTTTACTTTGATCTCGGTAGGAACAAAGTCATGCAACCCTTGCATAGCGTCTCTAGGACATTCGATTAGTTGAAGCATTTTGTTTATTGATGTAGTTATAATGGGCAAAAAATTAATTTCAAAAAAACCTATAATTATATTTTTCGGTCAATTGAATGTAATAGTTGCAAACTAGTTCATAAATTAAGTAATTTCTAATTTAGAAAGCTATATTTTTGTAAAAAAATAATAATATACAAATGAAAAGAACAGTTCTTCTAGTTGTTGGATTTATCTCAATGCTTACCGGCATGATGGCTTTTTTTATGAGCTTTATTGGAATAAATTTCGTTTTCTTGGAATGGTTAGATGGGTTTGGAGAAGGCTTAGGTTTTGTATTGAAAGCTGTATTAGCACTATTCGGTTTCATAGCTATTACCATCGCTCAACTTAATGTTAAAGAAGAAAACCAAGAGCCTGAAATTATGTAATTGCTATTTAAGTTGAACATGAATATGGTCATCATGTCTAACTGCTTTACAACCTTGAAAACGAATTTTACTATTTTTTAATCCTGTCCTTTTCACCAAATGTGGTTCTAAGAATATTTTTCCAATATTGTTCTGTTTCAGAATAGATTGCAAGAGGATTTTATTCCCTTTGTTTGAAAAAGATAATTCTTGATTTATCTTTCCTAAGGTCAAAAACTTGGTATAGTCGTATTGAAAATAACCTTTTTCTTTATAACTTTTAGTCTGATCGAACTCCTTCTTTTTAGGGGATTCAAAAACCCCATATCCGCTGATTGATTTTATCTTGGGGACAATTTCGCCAGCTTCATTTTCATAAATCAGACTCAAATCTATCTTTTTACCATCGTTATGACTTAGATGTGGTAGTAAAGGAAAACCATTGAAAAATGGAAAACAAGCATCTAAATAACTAATTTTAATATTTTCGTTAGAAATTTGACTATCTGCGTTTTGTAATAATTCATTCAATCGAGGGTTTACATAATTTCTATTGAACAAAATAGTTAAGTAGGTTGATGGGCGAATATTTTCGGTATGTTGCACTTTTTCTCTTCCAAAAATCGGTGCTACTGTGGGCACTACAAAAAAGGTAACCAACGAGTATAAAAAAAGAAAGATTCCTAGTCTTTCAATAATGTTTTTCTTTTGCGATTGGAAACAAAGTATTTCGCTTAAAATAAATACCACTCCTCCAATTTGAGTAAGAATAGTTAATAATATAAAAAGAAAAATTTGGAATATAGTTTTCATAGTTTATAGCATCAATTAGTGTTGAAAAAGCTATTAAAACCAAAAAGACAGTAACACATCATTGGTGCACTGTCTTTTTGGTTGATAATATTTCGCGTCAAATTAATTATTCAAAGCTAATTCTACGCCTTCTTTTTCGACTCTTTGGTAAGGAATAGCATCTAAATCTTTTTTGATAATATCTCTTACTTCGAAGAATTTAGTTAAATCCTCTTTTGGTAAAGGTTCAGGCGGTGGAAAGTTCAAACGCAAGTGGTCAACTTGTTTATTGTTTTTCCAAAAACGGAAACATACATGTGGTCCAGTTGCTAATCCTGTCGAACCGACATAACCTATTACCTGACCTTGCTTCACTTGAATACCTGGTCTAATTCCCTTTGCAAATTTTTGCATATGAAGGTACTGAGTACTATATATTTTATCATGTTTGATTTTGACATAGTTACCATTTCCTCTTGTTCTACTTGCTTTAGTAACCACACCGTTACCAACAGCATAAATTGGTGTTCCGTAAGGCGCTGCATAATCAGTGCCTAAATGGGGCTTCACTCTTTTTAGTACAGGGTGGAAACGTCTTTTGTTATATCTAGACGAAATACGAGAATATTTCAAAGGAGCTTTCAAGAATACTTTCTCCATTGTTCTACCATTTTCATCATAAAAACCGTCATGTTTTTCATTTTTATAACGAATGGCGTAATATTCATTGCCGTAATTTTTATAATAGGCACCAATTATTTTACCAATACCTGCTTTTTTACCGTCAATATACTCTTGTTCATAAATCAAGCGAAAACGATCTTCTTTTTGAATATGGTGAAAATCTACCGACCAAGCTAATGCATCTTCCATTTTGGCAGCCAATTCGAAATCCATTCCATTATCTACCATTGCGTTCCATAAAGAACTTTCAATAATTCCGCTTGAAGTAACGGTATCTAACACAATATCTTTTTCGTAAACATCTACACCTATATTGCCATCAAGTTCGTAGGTTACAAATTTATAAACAGACGGTTCATAAACCATAACTTTATTACCACATTCTTTGTTCGTTAAAATGTGATACTGGTAGCCGGCTCTCAGTTTAGATACCGAAAAGATGTCTTTTGCATTAATGGATAACTGATGTACATTTTCATAAGGAACATCATAACGCTCCAAAATATTGGATAAAAATTCATTTTTCTGGATGGTGCCCGAAGCAACATCATATTGATTTAAATCAAATCCCCATTTATATTCAGCCTTTTTAGAGACTTTCATTGCTGCAACACCTTGCGGTAATTGCTTTTGTTTTGAGGAAGAAGGGGACTGAAAGTTCCCTACTGAGTCGTAAACAAATAAAAGAGAAATAGGTACCAAAAGCCCTAAAAGATATACTTTATTTACAATGAGCCATTTTTTTGCTCGAATTAATACTTCTTTAGTGTCCATCTAGTTTGCTGCAGTTTGTTTTAAAAAAACATTACAATAATATGTAATACGACTATATAGTAGTAAATGTTATGCCAAATTATTTAATTTAATGGAAATTCATAATTGTTTCGCAAATAATATTTGTAGATTGGATTAATTCCTCTTCGGAAATAACCAATGGCGGAGCAAAACGGATAATATTTCCATGAGTAGGTTTTGCAATTAACCCCTTTTCTGCTAATTTCAAGCATATTCTCCAAGCAGTATCACTATCTTCAGTATCATTAATAACAACTGCATTCAATAGACCTCTTCCCCTAACTAATGTTACCAAATCTGGTTTTTTATCAATTAGTTCTTGCATTTTCGAGCGAAAGATTTTTCCTAAACGGTCTGATTTTTCCGCTAAATTTTCGTTTTTCACCACGTCTAAAGCAGCCACAGCCACAGCACATGCCAATGGATTTCCTCCATAAGTAGAACCATGTTCGCCAGGTTTGATACATAACATAATGTCATCATCAGCCAATACCGCAGAAACAGGGAATACTCCTCCAGACAACGCCTTTCCTAAAATAATTACATCAGGTCTAACCTTTGGGTTGTTTTCATCACCATAAGTAGCTAGTAATCTACCTGTTCTTGCAATTCCAGTTTGAATTTCATCGGCAATAAACAATACATTATTCTCTCTACAAAGTTTTTCTACTGCCACCAAATAACCGTCATCTGGCACAAAAACACCTGCTTCGCCTTGAATAGGTTCAACGATAAATCCAGCTACATTAGGGTTTTCCAATGCTTTTGCTAGGCTATCAATATCATTATATTTTACTTTTCCTATTCCTGGCAAAAAAGGACCAAACCCAGTTCTACTAGAAGGGTCATCCGATGCAGAAATAACGCCAGTCGATCGGCCGTGAAAGTTTCCTGAAGCAAATAAAATTATCGCTTCATTTTCTGGAACATTTTTTTTGGTATAAGCCCATTTACGGCAAAGTTTCATTGCTGTTTCAACACCTTCTACCCCCGAGTTCATCATCAATACTTTGTCATAACCAAAAAGATCAGAAAGATATTTTTCGGTAGGACCTAATAAATCACTATGAAAAGCACGAGAAGTTAACGTTAAGGTATTTGCTTGTTCAGACAATGCATTTATGATATCAGGATGGCAATGCCCTTGATTAACTGCGGAGTAAGCAGATAAAAAATCAAAGTATTCCTTTCCTTCTACATCCCAAACTTTCGCTCCTTTTCCTTTTGCTAATACAACAGGAAGTGGATGATAGTTATGTGCACCATATTTGTCTTCTAATGCAATACATTCCTTACTCGAATATTTAGTCATATTTCTATTTATTATAAAAACGATTCTACATTATGTGATTTTAAGTCAAAAGCTTCCGCTACACTTGGGTATACGATTTTACCATCAATTATGTTTAAGCCCTTCTTCAAAGGCTCACTATCTTGACACGCTTTTTTCCATCCTTTGTTTGCTAACTGAACCGCATAAGGCAAGGTTGCGTTAGTAAGTGCTATCGTTGAAGTATAAGGAACTGCTCCTGGCATATTCGCTACACAATAATGAACTACATCATCTATAATAAATGTCGGGTTTTCGTGGGTTGTTGGCTTACAAGTTTCGATACATCCTCCTTGATCAACCGCCACATCAACCAAAACAGCACCTGTTTTCATTGATTTTAATAATTCTCTATTAATCAAATGAGGTGCTTTCGCTCCTGGTATAAGCACAGCTCCAACCACTAAGTCGGCTTCAATAGCTTTTGCTTCTACATTATATACATTAGACATCATCGTATTCACATTTGCAGGTAATACATCGTCCAAGTACCGTAGTCTTTCTAAACTAATATCCGCAATGGTTACATCTGCTCCCATTCCAGCAGCCATTTTAGCCGCATTAATTCCAACGACTCCACCTCCTAATATTAGAACTTTAGCAGGTAAAACACCAGGTACACCTCCCAACAAAATGCCTCTTCCTTTTAGTGGTTTTTCCAAGTATTTGGCCCCTTCTTGAATCGCCATTCTACCCGCTACTTCTGACATAGGAGTCAATAAAGGTAACGAACGGTCAGGTAATTGAACGGTTTCGTATGCTAAACAAATAGAGCGACTTTCAATCATTGCTTCTGTAAGTGGTCTATGAGAAGCAAAATGGAAATAGGTAAAGACTAATTGGTCTTTTTTTATCAACTTGTATTCTGGTTCAATGGGTTCTTTCACTTTCATAATCATATCTGCTATATCATAAACAGATTCTATAGTAGGAAGTATTTTTACACCTACTTTTTCATATTCATCGTTCAAAAATCCAGAAGATAAACCTGCATCTGTTTGTAAATACAAATCATGACCATGACTTATCAGTTCTTTAGCTCCAGCTGGAGTCAAAGCAACTCTAAATTCGTTGTTTTTAATTTCCTTAGGTACTCCTATTTTCATATACTTATATTTATCTATAATAATTATGACAAATATAATAATTAAATTGGTCTATACAACAAAAGAAAATTTTCAACGCCATATTTTCAATATTCTTAGGATTAGAACCTTTTTTATTCCTAAAAAGCTGATGTTTTTCATATGAGTACCTAAACCACAAAAGCCGAATTTGATAGAATCAAATTCGGCTTTTGTGAAAAAACATAAAGAATTTTATTAATAATCCTCCATGTTCCATATCAATGTAAATCTAAAGGTGTTATCCAATGGATTACGGTTAGTCGTAGGTATTAAATAAGATAAATTCAAATTGAAAGTACTATAATTAATTCCTAAACCAACAGTTGTGAATTTTCGAGCCCCTTTAGTTTCATGCTCAGAAAAATATCCTGCTCTTAATGCAAATTGTTCGTTATACCAATATTCTGCTCCAAAAGAATAATACAATTCTCTAAATTCTTCTCCAGATTCTACACCATCTCCAAACGAATTGAAATACGAAGCTATTGTTCCTACATCTTCAGTGTTATCGGGACAATTCTCCCCAAAACAAGGTGTCGGAACCATATATTTATTAACATCGACAAGAAAAGTAAAGCTATTGTACTCGTTCATATTCAGTTTCCACCCTACTCCTAAACCTATATTCGCAGGTAAAAAATTCTCTCTACTCGGAACATAAGAAATTTTAGACCCTAAATTTGTCATTGACAATCCTGTTGTCAATTCACTATCGGTGTTACCCAACGATAAATCTCTTTTATAAGTAAAAGATAAATCCGCAGCGCCTGCTGTTGCTACTGATACATCTTCTCCGTTAGATTGTTGGCCACTTGCGATGTTTGAATAAATAAATTTCAAGGTAGCAGCCACTGAAAAGTTATCACTTAGTCGACGTGCATACGCACCTGCTATTTCAAATTCATTGGGGTCCCCAGAACCTTGGCTTATTCCTGCAAAATTAGTATAATCAATTGACCCATAATCAAAGTACCTTAAACTCACTCCAATAGATTGGATTTCATCTAATTTTGTATACCCCGATAAGTAGGCTAAATAAGTATCGTTTAAGTTCAAAGAACTTAACCATGGCACATAAGATAACCCAAAAGACATTCTTTTGTCCGCAAATGCTAACAAAGAAGCATTATGGTGCATAGACATAGCAGATGGCGATAACGCAATTCCAACATCTCCCATTGCTCCTGACCTTGCGTCTGGTATAATTCTTAAAAAAGGAACTGAAGTAATAATTGGATTTACTGTTTTCCCATTACTACCGTCCTGTGCTCTCAATTCGCAAACAAAAAAGGATAACATCACGAATAGAAGTAAGTATTGTCTCATATTAAATCTGTATTTTAGCAACTTAAGTTTTGTGTTTTATTAAAGTTTTGTTTCTGATTATATAATTTTATCTGTCCAAAAAATTCATTTGTTTTAAACAACATTAGTTTTGAACGACAAAAGTACCGCTTTTATTTTTTAAAATTTCTTCGTTAGTAGTATTAATTAATTCTAAACTATAATAGTAAATTCCTGATTTCAAACCGAAGGAGTTTACATCCGAAGGATATTCTAAATAAGGTCCGCTTTCAGAGCCCAAATTCAACATACCTGATTGCGTATCTATTAGTTGTCCTTGCATTGTGTATACCTTCATTTTATAATTAACTTGATTTTCTACTCCTACTTCATTGACCAATATCTTAGTCTGACTATGAAAGGGGTTAGGAAAATTAGTTAATGAAACTATTTGAGGGTTTTGTGAATTTACAACTTTAAAATTCAGTACAGAAGTACTCGAATTATTGGCAACATCCCATGCCGTAACCGATAACTGGTGCTGCCCTTCTGTTAAATTAAACAAAGGGTATCGCACCACACCAGAAGTGAAGTCATCTTGATTTGATTCGTAAAATTCGTTCATAATAAAAGATTGCTCTTCATCAATTGTACCACGTATATCGTGACCAATTCTTACTCCAGAAACATTAATTCCTGAGGAATCAGACAATTTCACTAATAACACAGGATTTTCATTTGTAGTTCCATTGTCTTGAAATAAAAAGTGATCCATGAACAAATTTATTTCAGGACCTTGTTCGTCAATTATACTTTGATTGGGTTCTCCCCCTATAACTAAGTTTTCATAAGCTCCATTAGCATCCAAAAAACCTTCTCCTGTTGCGAAATAAGATATTTTACCAAATCCAAATTCATTATCAATGTCTAAAGGAACTACAAATTTCACTTCAAACTTTCCATTAGAAACACTAACTTTTCCCTTATAAATAATATTATTCAACACATCAAACTCTTGTATAAAAGACCTTTCGTCTTGACCACGAGTAGACAAGGTAGATGGTTTGTCAAATACAGTTACAAAGAGTTCTCCCTGCATTTCACTCAATACTTCGCCGCCATTACTTCTAACTTCTCCATTGATTATTACTTCATCCAAGCCCTGCAAGGTGTCGGACTGAGTACTAATCGGAATATTATTGATATGGGTAGTAACCACTTCATTGGTGGGTAAACGCAGTCGAATACCAGGATCTCCCATTAATAAAAATTTCCTAGAATTGACTCCAGGCACTGAATTCTTAGCTCGTCTTAATATTTCACCAATGGTTAAGGTTTTATCATTTTCGATCGTAAATAAGTTTTCAAAAACAGACCTCGTTAACCGTTCGTTAGATGAAGAAAAAACAGAACGAACCGTTGTAAACAAAGCTATCGCTCCTCCATTAGGGTTCAAAATAACCTCCTCTCCTGCCGAAGTAAATGTGGGGTCATCAAAACCTGCAAAAGTACAAGTTGCCGTTACCATCAAAGGCATTTTATCTTTGTTGTTCCATTTCTTTATATCTTCTATTCGTACAACTCTTTCTTGAGATAAGCTGGTTGGGCCACCATGTCCCATATAGTTTAAAACCAAAGTACCTGAAAAAAGACTTTGATTAATTGCGGTCGTAACTGACGGATATTTTTGCCCTCCCGAAGTGGTCACTTGTTCATAAGCGTCGAAGTAAATTTTATTCAATAAAATATCCTTATTTCTGTTAGAAACATCATCTGCTAGTCCATTCGCTTGACTAAGGTGAACATTATTGTCTTCATCGTCAGCGACAAAAGTTAAACGATTTTGCCAATCACCACCAATATCATCACTCGTTTCGTAAAAAATAATTTTATTAATTACTTGCTGCCCTTGAGTAATGTTTTGAATAGGCAACCTTCCTACCGCAATATCTAATTCACCAATCGGAACTTGGTTTGCTCCTTCCCTTTCGTCCAATAATCCAAAAATGTCATCAGAAGGAAATGAGTTTATGGTACTCGTCGAATTATCAGTTTCGTACACAGGCAACCAATTACTTGGCGAATCTAAATTATAAATATTCCTTTCATCAAATGAACCATCGCCCAATAGTAATACGCTACTTAATTCGTTTTTTAAATACTCTTGACGAAGGTAATCCCTTATCGCTATCAAATCTTTTCTCCCCGCAGAAAATTCATTATATATTAGGTTTACATCAATCTTTTTTACTGAAAACCCACTAAAACTCTCTCTATGTAATTGCAATTGACTTGCTAAGTTTTCAAATTCCGAAGGATAAATAATAATATACTCCGCATTGCTTGCTTCGTTGATGTCTTGATTGTCGATTTCTTCAACAAAAGTGGGTATTAGTTGATTTAAAGAAGGACTAAAAGCTACAAAAAACTGCTCTGCTCCATCTTTTGAAATAAAACTATTTTGATTTAACAAAGGAATATTGGAAGTATATTTTAAGTCTGTCACGTCCCAAACTTGCATATCTGTTGGCGAATTCCCGATACTAAATTGATACTTTTTATCTAAATCCTTAATTTTAGGAATACACATTCCATTAGAAAAATTTAAAACACGTTCATATTCAATTTGAAAAAAGTCCACATAAGCTTCCGCTAAATTATTACCTGCATTTGAATACAAAAAATTAATTAATAACCGATTGTCATTAGTTAAAATAGTGAAAGTTGAGCTTCTTTCGATAGCGTATGTAGCCTCAATATCGGTCACATTGGTGCTTCCGAAACTCCAGTTTACCTTCTGGTTATTAATATCAAAAACCACAGACGAAGAAATTCCCGAACGAACAGCGACTTTTGGTTTAATCTTCACATCAGCATCATTAACCTTATCAGAAATGTCGAATTCATAATCTTTTTCGGTTTGTGTAGAAAATTCATCCATATACCAATCTTTTCCACTTCCTTGCCCCGATTCGTAATCATGCAAAAGGTTAAATTTATCTTCTTCAATTCTTTGCTGAACGGTGTAGGTGTTTAAAATAGTATCGGCACTGGTTTGTGCATCGACAAAACTGGGTGTATTCCAATTCGCTTCTTCATCAATAATTAAAAATACATAAGCCGTTGTGGAATAAAGGTTTTTCTCAATCACTAATGTTTCACGTTCTGTGCTAACTTTACTTGCTCCTTCGGCATAAAAGACTAGTTTTTCGCCTGCCTCAAATATATTATTATCATTACCTAAGAATTGCGTTGGTAATTCAAACAATCCATCGTTTAACCTTTCGTTGCTAATTATTTCAGTTAGCATGCCGCCCCACGTTCCATAAAGATGAATACTTTTGGGAGAAAGACCTTGGGCAGAAATATTTGGCAAACTATTAATAAATGCTTCATCTATTTGATAAATGCCCGATTTTGGAATTTCAAGTTTAAAAACTTTACCATTACTAAGCGGAGAACTCGCCCCCAATACTTGTCCAGTAAGAGCCAACAAAGTAATAATCAACAAAATAATACGTTGAAATCTAAACATTAGAAAGCGTTTTTCCGATTAAGTAATGAGTGATATTTATTTTTCTGCAAGGTATAAAATACTGTTTTGTAAGTTAAATAATTAATTTCATGCATAAAAGTTCTAATCCAATAGTTCAAACTAATTGATAACTAAAATTTTATACCAGTTAGGTTCTAATTACAAATTGCAATAATATGAATAATTTTAATTTTCAAGCATTTTTATAAAACAGAACTTTCAACAACAAAGTGAATATTTTTTATTACTTTGATTAAAGATTTTAGTAAACAGAAATCAAAAAAAATACGATATGAGAATTGTTTTATTGTTTTTCGTTTTGCTTTTAACCAAATCGGTTCAAGCTCAAGATCCAATTTATTCTCAGTTTTTTTCGACTCCTCTCGAAATCAACCCTGCGTTTGTGGGTATTACTTACTTACCTAAATTCCACCTCAATTATCGTAACCAATGGCCCCAAGCGAATGCATACCAAACCTATACAGCATCCTATGACCAATATTTTTCAAGTATTAAAAGTGGTGTAGGTTTGTCTATTCAAGTTGATAATTCGGGCGGAGGAATACTGCAACGTTCCAAGGCTAACCTTACTTATGGATATACCGTAAGGCTTAGGAATAAAAGACAAATGAAATTTGGATTAGAAGGCGGAGTAATTCAAAACAGATTAGACTGGAATAAATTAGTCTTTCTAGATCAAATCAACCCTGTCGATGGTTCTACCACTCCCACCAATGAATTAGCACCTAATGATTTAACGAAAACCATTCTCGATTTTGGGGCAGGTTTCTTATTCGTTACCGAAGATTTTTATGTTGGTTTTGGGGTTAAACATATCAATACCCCCGCTGAAAACTTTATTACCAGAGAAAATGAAATTAATAATAAACTACCGATGAGAATGACATTTCATGCCGGTTACCAATATGAAATCGTAGAAGGGAGTAAATATCGTAAAGGAATTAGTATTTCGCCATCCCTATTAATCGCTAATCAAGGAAAATTTAACCAACTCAATTTGGGTGCTATCATGGATTATAAATCAATTCTTGTTGGGGCTCATTATCGCCATACTTCCGAAAACCCCGATGCCATTATTGGCTACCTTGGCTATGAATATCAAATGTATACAGTTGGTTACAGTTATGATTACAATATCAGTGAAATTGCGGGACTAGGTGGTGCTCACGAACTTTCGCTCACTATCAACCTTGATTATAATGCTGGAGAAAGAATTAATTATAATGACTGTTTTGAGTTGTTTAGATAATAGATATTATTAGCTTTTTTCATTATCAAATCTGAATAAGACAAATCAATCAGGTTTGTTTTTGAAAGATTAAAAAATTCAAAATAATAATCGCATTGGCTTTTCAATTCTTCCATACTAAATGAATCGTCAGTATCTATCGCCTCAACCTCTAGAAAAGTTCCTAATTCTTTCACTTCATCAAAATGGAATTTTACATTTTCAATAAAATAAATTTTACGCTTTTTATCTACTATCACTTTTACTCCTAATTGTAAAGACAAAATATCTTTTAATGCTGGATTCGGGTTATGCTCATAAAGAATAATATTTGATAACTTCGCATCAACGGTATCGCTTCTGTCATAGTTTATCAAGGAGTTCTCTATATTTCCTTCTCTAAGTTTCAATCGCCCTTTTGGTACATCAAAATAAGTATCTATTTGGTGGTCAATACCCTTAAAAACTGGATTTAGCGATAAGAGCTTTTCTTCATAAAACTCAATACTTTCTACCTTGGCTTTAAATTCAATATTCTTTATTTTCATTTTCCTCTATTTTAAAGCATAAACAATCTATTCGTAACAAATTAGATTTAACAACAAAAAAAGGAATTACAAAGTCAATTGTAATTCCTTTTTAATTGCATTCCTTTAGAAAAGGATATTAATATTTCTTGCTCGTACTAAACATAGAAGATGTATATAATCTATTTAATCGAGCGATATTCGTCAATTGGATTTCTTTTGGACAATCTGCTTCACAAGCACCTGTGTTGGTACAGTTACCGAAACCTTCAGCATCCATCTGATTAACCATTTGTTGAACTCTTTTTGCAGACTCAACTTTTCCTTGCGGTAACAAATCAAGATGAGATACTTTAGCCGAAACGAATAACATAGCCGATGCGTTAGGACAAGCAGCAACACATGCTCCACATCCGATACAAGTAGCTGCATCAAAAGCTTCCCCTGACTGATCTTTTTCGATAGGAATTGCATTTCCATCCTGTGCCTGTCCTGTGTTCACAGCCACATAACCACCCGATTGAATAATTCTATCAAAAGCAGTACGATCTACGACCAAATCCTTGATGATAGGAAAAGCGTTTGCTCTCCATGGTTCGATTGTGATAGTATCACCATTTTTAAAGTGCCTCATGTGTAATTGACAAGTCGTTGTTCCTTGGTTAGGTCCATGAGGACGACCATCAATTACTAAATTACAAGTTCCACAGATACCCTCACGACAATCGTGTTCAAAAGAAACAGGTTCTTTCTTTTGTGAAACAAGGTCTTCATTAAGTACGTCGAGCATTTCTAAAAAAGACATATGTTCGTCCGCCTCAACTTGGTGAGATTCAAAAGTACCTTGTGCATTGGCATTTTTTTGTCTCCATATTTTTAGTGTCAATTTCATTTTATATGATTTTGATGATAAGGAAGTTGAGAACTTCCGTAACAATATTATTTATATGATCTCGTTTTCAATTCTACATTATCAAAAACTAAATTCTCCTTGTGAAGGCTCGCCTCTTTTTGTCCTTCTTCCCATTGCCAAGCTGCTACATAAGTAAAGTCAGCATCATTTCTTAACGCCTCTCCTTCTGGAGTTTGGTATTCTTCACGGAAATGACCACCACAAGATTCTTCTCTATTCAATGCATCACGCATCATTACTTCACCTAATTCTAAGAAATCAGCTACACGTAATGCTTTTTCTAATTCTGGGTTAAATTCTTCATTAGAACCAGGAACAAAAACATCACTGTAATACTCAGCTTTCAATTCTTGAATCATCTTGATTCCTTTATTTAAGCCTTCTGCATTTCTTGCCATTCCGCAATACTCCCACATGATTTTACCTAAACGTTTGTGGAAACTTTCAACCGATTGATTACCATTAATAGCAAACATCTTATCAATTCTCGCTTTACAGCTCTTAGCTGCTTCATTAAACGCTTCATGATTTGAATCAATCATTGGTGTTCTAATTTCTTTTGATAAGAACTGTCCAATAGTATAAGGAATTACAAAATAACCATCTGCCAACCCTTGCATTAAAGCGGAAGCTCCCAAACGGTTAGCACCATGATCAGAGAAGTTCGCTTCTCCTAAAGCAAATAAACCAGAAACATTAGTTTCCAAATTATAATCTACCCAAAGTCCACCCATTGTATAATGAACCGCAGGGTAAATTTTCATTGGCTCTTTATATGGATTCTCGCCTGTAATCTTTTCATACATTTCGAAAAGGTTACCATATTTAGCTTCTACTACTTGCTCTCCTAATTCAAGAATTTTAGCATGAGAAGCATTTTTAACTCCTGTTTTGTTTGCTTCAGACTTACCATAACGGATAATTGCAGCTCCAAAATCAAGAAATACAGCCAAACCTGTTGGTGAAACACCATGCCCTTTATCACATTCTACCTTTGCAGCTCTTGAAGCTACATCACGAGGTACCAAGTTACCAAAAGCAGGGTATCTTCTTTCCAAATAATAATCTCTATCTTCTTCAGGAATATCAGTTCCTTTTTTCTTTCTTTGTTGTATTGCTACGGCATCTTCTTTCTTCTTAGGAACCCAAACACGTCCATCATTTCTTAATGATTCAGACATTAGGGTTAACTTAGATTGGTACTCTCCAGAAACAGGAATACAAGTCGGGTGAATTTGTGTAAAACACGGATTCGCCATCAAAGCACCTCTTCTTACCGATCTCCATGCAGCAGTCACGTTAGAATTCATTGCATTGGTAGAAAGATAAAATACGTTTCCATATCCACCTGTTCCTAAAACAACACAGTGAGCAGCATGCTTCTCGATTTCACCAGTCAATAAATTTCTAGTAATAATACCTCTAGCTTTGCCATCAATCTTAACTAAATCCAACATTTCATGTCGGTTGTACATCGTTACAGTACCTGCGTTAATTTGACGAGCTAATGCTTGATAAGCACCAATTAATAGCTGTTGTCCTGTTTGACCTCTTGCGTAGAAAGTTCTTGATACTTGAACCCCACCAAAAGAACGATTGGCTAATAACCCACCATATTCTCTTGCGAAAGGAACACCTTGAGCCACACATTGATCTATAATATCTCTACTTACTTCTGCCAAACGGTGAACGTTCGCTTCTCTACTTCTATAATCACCACCTTTAATAGTGTCATAGAATAAACGGTAAATAGAATCACCATCATTTTGATAGTTTTTAGCAGCATTAATACCACCTTGAGCAGCAATTGAATGCGCTCTTCTTGGAGAATCATGGAAAGTAAATGCTTTTACTTGGTATCCTAATTCACCTAAAGTTGCAGCAGCAGCAGCACCAGCTAAGCCTGTACCTACTACGATAACTTCAATTCTTCTTTTATTATTAGGCGCTACTAAATTCATAGTAGAGCGATATTTTGTCCATTTTTCAGCTAATTCGCCTTCAGGTACATTCGATTTTAAATCTATCATTATTTAAGGTATTTGCTGTTATGAAATTATTTAGTAAAGTACATAATTAGAGGAATAGCAGCGTATGCAGCAGGAATAATAAAGCTGTATGCAACTCCAATCTTCTTAATTAATGGTGTATATTTCTTGTGATTCAATCCTAAAGATTGGAACGTTGAAGAAAATCCATGATTCAAGTGATTTCCAATAACTAACATAGAAATTAAATACACTACTACATAAATTGGGTTCTTGAATGTAAACAATACCACAGAGTACAAATCTTTTACTTCCATTCCATCAATAGTAATCATATCAACTGTTCCAAATTTCATTTTCGCCCAAAATTGAACTAAATGTAAAATCAAAAATGCAGTAATAATAACTCCTAACCATCCCATGTGTCGAGAAGCAAAGCTTGTTGTAGTACTATTATAAACTTCGTACTTACGACCTTTAGCTTTTCTATTTTGAGACCATAAAACCATACCTTGGATAGCATGTAATAAAATTCCTGCATATAAAAGGTACGAACTCAATTTAATTAAAGGGTTCGTTGTCATAAATTTAGCGTATAAATTGAAGGCTTTGCCCCCATCGTTATACAATAATTGTAGGTTTCCAATAAGATGAACCAATAGGAAAATAATCAAGAAAAGCCCTGTTAAGCTCATGATTATTTTTTTCCCAATTGACGAGGTAAAGAAATGTGTTAACCAATTCATTTTAGTCTGTTATTATTTTTATTTCAAATGAAAATGTGTTCTTATTTATGCTTGATTTTTGTTGTATTTAACCAAAATCAAGCAAATTTCAATAGCAAATTTATTAATTATAATGGCTAAAAACTATTTTTGATTAGAAATGGAAATACTTTTTACTTTATTTAGAATTATTCTAATTTATTTCAATCGAAATTATATTTCCATTATTGCCTGATGTGGAATATAAAATACGCTAAAAAGCATTTAGTAATTATTTTTTTTGACATTTAGATAAGGCTATAAATATCGCTAAGAAACTTCAAATTGATTATTCGAATAGTGTTTCGTGGAATGGTGTTCCCTTAAAGACTAGATAGAAAAACATAAATATTTGAAATACAAAAAAGGGGCTACCTAAAATATAGGTAGCCCCTTAGAAACATGATTTCAATCTTGCAAATTGATTTATTATTTAACTACAACCATACGCTTAACTGCTGAATGGTTTTCAGTTGCTAATTCATAGTATAATACGCCTGCTGCATTCAATGTGTTAGCATCTAATGTTACTTCGTTGTAACCTGCTGCATATTCTCCATTTACTAAACCTAAAACTTTACCGTTCAAGTCATAAACTGTTAACGTTGCTGTTCCTGATTTTGGTAAATCAAATCCGATAACTGTTTCTCCGTTAAATGGATTTGGACGGTTTTGGTGTAAGTTGAATACTGTTGAAATTTCCTCACCTTCGAATGTC
>CALAJP010000294.1 GCA_937922815.1 uncultured Saprospiraceae bacterium | reverse complement strand
AATTTAGGTTGTTATTATTGTATTTAATTTTTATAATCAGAATATGGTATGTAACT
The DNA here is from genome assembly GCA_937922815.1 of uncultured Saprospiraceae bacterium. GTDB lineage: Bacteria > Bacteroidota > Bacteroidia > Chitinophagales > Saprospiraceae > CALAJP01. The sequence goes on along the minus strand of CALAJP010000294.1, from coordinate 4,298 downwards.
GTATTTATTCTATATCAAACATAGGTATCTAGATGTACCTAATAAAAGAAGTATATATGAAAATGTAAACTATAACTATAGTTTTACGCTATAGAACCGGAGATGGGGAGTAAACATTAGATGTTTAATAGTAGTAGTGTTTTTGTTTAGGTGCAATTTAGTTTTATCATATGCACTTAAGTAAAAATAAGTAACCAATCGGTTTTATCGTAACTTATTCTTAACTTATTCCTAAGCTTAGGCTGAAAAATTGATTTTTATCTAAAAATGTTAAAATATGAACATTTTGAAACAAAAAATACAAGCAAAAAAAACAACATAACAAATATAAAATTTCACCATACAATAATAAAACAGAACAAAACTGTCTATAAACAAGCATTAATTCAATATCATACGATAAGAAGTACCCTCTAAAAAGCATAAACAAAAGAATTCATTTCGACTCCATCCATTTAGGATTCAGTTTTTCTACTTTTTTGAAAATGGAACAATTCGCATCATGAGCCCCAGAAAGGTAGCCTGTACTCATTAAGAATTCATTAGTAATTTCGCCACCTGTGAACTTAAATGTCTTTCTAAATAATTTTACCCATTCGTCTTTGGTCTTTGGATGATGAAGGTCAAGCCAGTTTTTGAAAGAACCGTGTTCTACTTGTAATTTTAAAATTTGATTCGCATTATGAATAACCGCATTAATTTTTAGTTTATTCCTAATGATAGATTTGTCATTTCGTAATCGTTCTATATCATCTTCTCCGTATGCAGCAATTTTTTCAATATTAAAATCATCGAATGCTTGACGAAAAGATTCTTGTTTCTTTAAAATAATTAGCCAATTCAAACCTGCTTGGTTGATTTCTAAAATAAGCCGACCAAATAATTCATTATCATCATCTATTGGAAAGCCATATTGATGGTCATGGTAAGAGATATGAGGACTATCCTGGTCTAAAGTCGACACGAATTGGCAGTATGATTGGCTCATTTTTTATTTAAGTTTTCTTTCAAAAGGCTTTTATGCTTAACTCTATAAAATAATTCACTTCCAAACAACAGGAATATCCCTATCGAAAATAATAAATTCCGCCCTCTTTCGTAAGGTATTTTAATACTTTGGAAAAAATTATCAATAATAAAAATTTCAACAGCGATCATTCCCGAAGCGAGAATCAATATTGCCATCGAAATAGCCCTAATCTTTTGTATTATTTCTTCATCCTTGGCAGCTAAACATTTTTCGATAAGATAGGAATATATCGGTTTTTTTTTATCTATTCTTATTAACTCGTGAGTAATCTGTTGAGATTCTTCATGTTTTCCGCAATGAAATAAAGAAGACGCTTTCATTAATAATAACTCTATATAAATATCTCTTTCATCAATAAATTGAATGTTCTCAACTATAGATTTTTCAATACAGGTATCTATTATGTTTAATACTTTGGCATAATTCCCCAATTCAAATAAAGCGTTAATATAGTCTAAGTGGACTGCTAACCCTGTTTCTGCCCCCAAACAAGATAATTGGACTTCATTTTTTTCAAAAAAAGTCACCTTAGTTTTATAGGCAGTTTCGTTGATTGCGAAAAAATCTTTTACTAATTGTGGTATGGTAGTTCCAATTATTGGCATCCTTAATTAATATTAAATAATAGCTTATGTTGAGTTTCAAGTTTAACAAATATATGAAACTATGGTTTAACAACTAACGGTGTAATTCTTCTTGCAGGGCTGCCGACCAATCTTTTCGACCATAAATATCAGCCCACTCCAATAGGGTTTTGCCATTAACGGTTTGCTGTAAATCTATTTTTTCAGAAAGCCAAACCATTAATATCCCCAAACTTCCTTTTTCTATAGCTTTTATCATAGGGCTACTCCCTTGTTGTCCCCCAAATTGAGGCTTGGCTCCTGCCGCCAATAGCCATTTCCAATATTGAGCATTGGCATAACTCAAAAAAAGTGGGCTAAGCAGATACTCTGGATTATTAATTTCTTCTTTTGCCTTAGGCAATAATAAAATTTCTTTTAGAATATTATCATTTTTGCTTACTATACATTCTGTCAAAAATGAATGTCCTGTTGCTTTTAACACAAAAGGGTTAATTCCTTTTTCCAATAAAAAGAAAATTATCTTTTCATTATTGGTCTTCAATAAATAAGATAAAATATCGCTCTTGTTAAGTACTTCTATATTCGATTTTTCCACAAATAAGTGTATCGCAGAAGAATCTTTCTCCTTGATTGCTTTCTTTAGTGCTGGAATAGGATTGTCTAACACAAAACCATATTTCTGAATTTGTCGATGCTCTTCCTCCTCTTGTTCCGCTTTTTTAGCAGTTTCGTTTTCAAGATTTATTTCGACAATTCTTTTCGATTGTTTTTCATGCTGAATATTATCTTCATACTTTTGTAACGCAATATGTTCATGAAACAATTGTATGAATTGATGCTTATCTTTCTGGATAGCTAACCCCATAGCACTTTGTCTGTTTTTTCGCTTTTTAAGTAACGGTTTAGCCCCATAGCTTAAAAGAACCGAAATAGCAGGAAAAAAATCTAAAGAAACCGCCAACCAAAGCATTGAATTCTGATTATCATCTAACTGATTAGGATTCGCTCCGTGTTTTAACAAATATTCTAAAACGATGGTATTTTTCGACTTAATAGCGACCTCCAACGGGCTAAAGCCTGTATGGTCTTTTTCATCTAATGGACAATTTCCTTTTACTAATTCTTTAACCTCAGATATATCGTTTTTCCGAATTGCTTCGTTTAGATAAAAGACATCAATTTTAAATGCTTTATTAAGTAGGGATTTTCCCTGTTCAAACCAATCTTCCATATTTTAATAAAAAATTTGACAACATTAACTGCCTAATTGCAGTAAAATAAACTACTATACCTACTTCAGGTAAAAAGGAAACTATATCGTAACCAAATGAATTGTAATTTATAATAAATTAACAATATTATGCGGTTTAAAATACGAGTTACTCAGTTTTACAGACGAATATTAACGGTCCTTCTACTTTTGATGGCAGTCCATTCTGTATTTTTAGTGCTAATGCTTTTCATGTATTTGTTGTTCGAAACTCAACTATTCTTGGCAATTTTACTTACTCACAGTTTGATATACTTAATATTGGCTATTGACAATTATCCATTGATAAGAAAAGCTCTTTTGGTAAAAAATATGTGGTTAAAAAAAGTAAATATCAAAAAAATGGTCGCCATGGAAAAAAAATATGCCACACAAGCTATTCAATATATCAATATCAGATTTTCGAGATATGTTTACTTATTTTTATTTGGGCTAATAGCCATTCTCGCTAGTTTTATGATTCAGGTAGGGGATTTTCAAGTAGGTTCAGGCTTAGGCTTAATCATCAGTACTTGTTCAGGAGCTGTTGTTTACTCATCATTAAAACATATTTTTAATTTTTACATCAGAGATATGCAAGCTGGTTTTTAATCTCAACATGTAGCGATTTCTCTTTGTTTTTACTCATAATTTAAATCTTTTAATAGTGAAGTCGATTCAATAATCGTTTCTCCTTACTCACTCTATTCTTCAAAAAATAGAAGAATTGTTAAACCTATTATGATTAAGAATCACTCCCCTCATTCCCAAATACTTTGTATCTTTAGAATATAAGAAAAGCAAGAAATGATACAGAAATATCCTATTTCCATACAAGATTTTGGTGAACTCCGTACGGGGGCTATGTGTACGTAGACAAAACGATGTTTGCCCATCAATTTAGCAGTCCAGTTGTTCTATTTCTGCTATGCTTAGACCTGTATATTTGGCAATAATATCAATGGGTAAGCCGTCTTTTTTCATTTTGCAGGCTGCATCTTTAGCTTTTGTAAGAATCCCTCTATCAAAAGCATCATCAATCAAAGTCTTTTCTACACGAACGGTATCCCAATACTTGTCGTAAGCCCTTCTTTCTTCATCTGAAAAAGCAGCATTTTCAACTAACTCAGCTGCTTTTTTGATTTCTTGTAGTTTGAGCAGTTCAGGAGATATGTTTTTGGTATTTTCATCTATTTCAGTCAAAAAACGAAGCCATAAGACCATCATTCGCTTGTCTTGGATGTTCTGGGCTTTGAATTTTTCTAATTCTACAAATACAAATTCCAATCCTTCCAATTTCAAATCAGCATTTTCTTGATGCTGAATGCTATATTTATGAAAATAACTTTCTTCTTCGGGTTGGAAAATTTCATTTATCAAACACAACGAATAAACAGGTTTCAATTCATCATATTTCCCTGATTTGGGTAAT
>CALAJP010000293.1 GCA_937922815.1 uncultured Saprospiraceae bacterium | reverse complement strand
AGGTTAACACCATAGTCGGACAAATCATCTACATAAACACCACTTTTTGTCTCAATTCTTCGAATTACTTTTACATTATTAGTAGAACTCGAAGTTTTATAGTTAGCAAAGTGAGCTGCAACTTTCTCATCTGTTGAAGATGATACATAACCTTTATTAATAACAACTTCTTCTCCCTTTTTTCCAACAAAAAGACTTTTAAACTCTTCTGGAGAATACGCTCTACCACTAAATACAATCTCACCAGATTTATTTCTTTGAGGCACTTTTCTAAGCTCTGCTAAAGCTTCTTTCATATGTCCTAGAGCACGTGTCGCATATATCCCAAAATGCCCATCATACCTCATAGGTACATTTAAGAAATTACCCCATGCTGTATAATTCTGAACCGTAGCAAGGTGTATTTCCGTTGCATTCCCCGTTGGCAATAATTTTCCTTCTTTTTTTAATTTTCGAACTGTGGATAAGCCTTGCTTCATCTTAGGGGTTAAAGTCCAATAGGTCATAAAACCATCATTTACACCATCTCCTAAAAAGTTGTCTATACTTTTAATTGCATCTTTAAACTTATTAGGATTGTCTTTATAACCTCTTACCATTTCTGCAAAGTCATCTACTTCCCCATCTGTCATTTTATTTATCCACTTTAGAACTTCGGGGTCTCCTGTCTTTAATATCTCTTGGAAAGCCTTTTGCTCTGCTCCTGTTAAGTAGGCTGTCACCCTTCCATCACCTAAATATTTCCGAATATTTGTGTATTCAGCAAGGTTAGCTTCTACAATATACTTTTTTATTTCAATTTTTGCTAATTGCCAATCTTCAATTGATAAATTTTTTGGTTTTATGCCAGCTTTTATCAACTCATTTAATTCATTAGCATAGTAAGAACCACCTGGTGTACCGTCAAATTTGACTAATGCGTCATGGTCTATAGTACTTACGATATAAATATCATCCCCCCTGTTAATAGCTCTTTGCATCCATCCTTGATTATAATCAGTGAACCAAGTAGACGGATTCCAATACGGGTCAGGCATATTTAGAAGATTAATAGAGCCTGCCGTTTCTCCAACTTCAATATGTTTGAAATTACCAAACTGGTCTTTCAATATTTGGGTTTCTGTCGTTTTACCTATAAATGTTGAGATTTTAGTAGTACTTGTTGTTATTGAGCCTCCTAAACTAGTCGGTAATTGAACAATTTGCGAACCGCTAAAACCAACACAATTTCTTAACTGAATTATTTTTCCTTTAACAAATGATTCTACATTAGATACTTTAACCCCATCATCTGTATAACGTACAAAGAAGTTATTTCCTCCTTCAGCGTATAACATCCTCCCTGTTTCATTATCAAATTTTGCATAAGCTCCATTGCTCAAAATAATATCATACATATCATTTCCAGTGGCATTCAAGAATTGCTTAGGAGTCTGTAAAGTATTAGGAGCATAATCAAATTTAATACTTGGTGCAGAAGCTAAAGCATTGTCTAATTGATTAAATAATGAGGTACTTAAGGATGATTTTGTTGAAACTTTTACAAAATTTCCACTTACTCCCTTCAACGACGCAACTGCCTTATAATACTCCTCCAAACCACCATGTTTTTCGAGGTATTTTCTAGCACCATACATTCTTTGGAGTGCTTTTTTGACATTATCTTGGCTACCTACTAAATCGGAAAGACTATTGAGGTTTTTGGCTTCTTCGAGTATTGCCAAACCTCTGGCTACCTTTATCAATTCATCATTTTTGACGCCTGTGCCTATGGTAGCTATTGCAAGAACTGTTGTAGTAGCTAAGGTCCATGCTCGAATCTCTTCTTTATGTTCAGGGAATAATTCTAGTAATTTGGCTTGAACAGCTTGATTGTTTATGCCTTCTATGGCTGCCGTAGCCGTTAATTCTAAGGCTGCAAATTGTACAATTCTTGCTCCTAATTTACCACCTATTTGGATTCCTCGTGCTAATTGTCCTGCTGGTATTAAAAATGAAGCTACAGTCAAACCATTTTTTACAGCGTTGGCAGTTATTTCATTTAAATTTTTATTTTTAAGAGCATGAAAATAAATACCAGGTAGTAATATCCCATCACCCACGACTAAATTATCCGCATCGACTATCAAAACTAGGTCTGTATATCCTATTTTTGGGGATTCATAAATTAGTGGTGTACTTAAGCATCCAAAAGGGTTTTCAATAGATGACCCCTTATAATATTCTTTTTTTTCCTCTATTCCTGAACATTCACGAACTTTAAAAGTAGCGTAGTCATCTAATACATTATATTCATAGTAAGGTTTATCGAAACCTACCTCTTTATCATAAACAAACAAAGGAACTTCGTTTTGTTCCAACCATGCCATTACATCTTTTAGAGAATTTGGTACGTTTTCTTTGGTAAGTACAAATTGAGCAAGGGTTTGAACTAGTTTAAAGTAATTACCATCTAAATCAGTAAAGCCATCTCCAAAGATTTCGATTAATTTTTTGATGCCACTAAATTCGTTATTACTCAATTGTTCCAAAACGAATGTATGGTCTCTTTCTGGGCAGGTTTCCAAAAGTTGTAGAAGAATTAACTCA
>CALAJP010000292.1 GCA_937922815.1 uncultured Saprospiraceae bacterium | reverse complement strand
GGATATATCATATTTATTACACGATCCCAGTCTCCTTCATTAAATGCTTTAAGGTAATTAGACATGTCAGTTGTGAATTCTGTCTTTAAGTCATTATCTCTAGAAGGGTTAACTACTGCTTCGTTTTTATTTTGGATTGTTTTATTATCTTGTCCATTAGTATTGTAGCTGATTAATATTGATAGTCCGATAATTAAAAGAAGATTCAATTTCATTGTTTTTATGTTTTAGGGGGATATTGACTAATGGGGGTGGATGTGGAAGTATCAACCTTGTGAAGGTGCTAGTTGCCGTATACTTTGTTCTTGTTGGTTGTTTTATAACTTGTCGGTTAATTCTTTTGGTAAGAATTTTTCTAAAATGAACTTTTGTTTCCGTTTAACAATTACAAATTTCCAATCAGACTTTCTGTTTTCTGAAATTCCGAGTGCATTTTTGACGGACTTAATTTCATAAAATTCAGTTTCCTCATTAAATTTCACATTTTCAGAACCAAATTTTTTTTCTAATTGTAGTTTCTTTAAGTTTCTAGTCAATTTTTTTTGTTCTTCATCTTCACTTTCCTTGATATTGTTAAATTTCATCTTTATATCATATGAATAAGTGATTTCAGAATAATATTTTCCCTCAATTTCTTTAGGTTCTCCATAAACAATTTCTTTAGGTTTATCTATTTTCAATTCCAAGTCAGGGTTATTATAGGCTTGTTTCATTAATAAAATCATTTGATTTTTAGGAATGATTTCAAAAAGATCAGGAAGCATATAATCCATAGATTTCTCAAAATCTTGTTTTAAAAATAAGTCATTATATTCGATAAAATTTTTGTTTAAGTTTTCTTTGTAAGTTTCATTTGTTTGTCCAAATTCTGTTGCTAATAAATATTCAATTTTCTCTTTAGTGTAGTTATTTATTATAAACTTACGAAATAAATTTTCATCGATAGAATTAGTCAACAAAAAGATTTTACCGTATTCATTTTTGGATTCTATTATACTGTTCGATTTTTCATCCTCATCTTCAATAATTTCAAGAATTGGCGGTGGAGGTACTATCAGATCTTTAGGCATTACATATTTTTCCATAGCAACTTTGAAAGAAAATTCATTAACTGAATTTTCTAATTTAATATATTTAATAACCCATTCTCTCATTTTGTTTAAAGAAAATTCTAGATTATTAGCAAACAGTTTCAATTCTTCAAGTTTATGTTCTTCATTATAGACTAATATTATTTCGCTTGATTTTTTTTGGGATTGAACATATTCTAAAAATACATTAAGTTCAAGAGACTCTTCATAAAACTTATCAAAATTGAATATTTCATTCCAACATTCAGTTAAAAATTGAATTTCACTTATTAGCTCACCTTCTAATAAAAATTGTGAATTTGGATTGATTAGTACTCTGAGCTCTTTTTTTTGTGAAAAAATGACATTAGAGAATATGAGGTTGATTAAAATTAATATTAGAATAGATTTAATTTTTCTCATTATTTAGATGCTTTATTTTTTACCTGAAAAAATGTTATAAAACGGTTTTCTTTTTTCTTGCTGACGGCTAACGGTTCTGTGTATGAGTAGTAGTGGGTTTTTACTCACAAACCTTTCGGTTTTTCACTGTCCTTGGTTTTATGTTTATAATTTTTTTTTACCTAAACCGCTATTACTTATAAACAATTTTACCGCCATATTTTTTTACTTCTTCTGTCAATTTTAGTTCCATTTTTGAAAGCTGAAATACAATAAGAATAACCAACAAAGCTTCAGGAACCTGTATAATGTCTGATATCAATATTGCTTGTGAACCCTCAATCAATTGTTCAATAGTTTCACCTTTAAAGGCAGTTTTTAAAACATATCTCCCAATGAAATTTGAAATAATAAATAAGGTCCACCATAAGCCTATTATTAACCCTCCACTTTTAATATTGTAATTAGAATCATATTTTTTAATCTTTTCTTGAGTTTCAGTCCATATCTCGTTCATAATTTGTACAGGTCTGAAAAGAACGATAATTGGAATAAACCAAGACCAAACAGCCATAGATTCTTTGTGTTTCAGGTAAGTAATTCCTATTCTATGTAAATTTCCATAGGCTCTTCTAAACCAATTCAAAAAAACAACAATCGAGGCTATATATACCCCTGTTTGAAGTAGTCCAATTATCATTTGTCTAATGTCGTTTGCGTTCGCTTCTTTATCGCTAATAAATTCTCCTTGTTGGGCATTTTTTAGAATCTCTAATTCAAAATATCCTGAAACTATTCCAATAACTGTCAACCCAGTTAAAATCCAAAATATAATCATTACGGTTTTTGCTCTTTTAGAGTTGTCCCATATTTCGAGTTTTTCTATTGGTCCTTCTTTTATTATTTCATCCATATTGTTCAATTTGGTAATAACGTTTTGCAGCTACCACTAGTTGGCGTTTGGAACACTCAACTGTCTATAACCACAAATGGTTTATTAAAATATTACCCCGTCCTCGCCAATTACTGGTAGGTGTCGTTATGGGGATAATTTACATTGTGCAAGGTTTCCTTAAATATTTACAAGATTTATTAAAGCCTAAAAAATATAATTAAGAAAATAAGTGCTCCCCACATCCAGCCTGGGAGGTCAAATATTCCAATCATAGAACGCCAATTGTATTTTTTATAAAGTAGCTTTTTAAAAAAAATCATTTCTTCATTTCTTAATTTATAAATTCGAAAGGAGATATCTGCCAACATTATTGTTAGCCCACCAACTAATTGAAAATCCCTAATATCCATAATAATTGATTTTAAATTACCCATAACTTCTTTATATCATTACTCCACCAAATAACATACCAAAAACCACCCTACATATACTTCTGTTTTACAACCAACAAACACTCATTTTTGAGTTCATCAACGTAATAGCCATAGTCGTAACAGAAATAATAAGTACGATTAGTCTTGGTAGTATAAGTATCGGTGTAGTAATCAAAATTAAACCCATTTGAAAGGAGTTTATCTTTTTTGAGGATTGCTTTTCCATTAGGGTTTAGTTCTTGGAGGATACTTCTGTTTTTGCGGAGAGTGCGATTGACTCTGCGGATATAGTTATTGGCATCGCTATTCTTGCGATTGTTATATTCATTACGGCAATTATAGCCACAGAATTTTTTGTCTGAACGTCCTTTGATTGGTTCTTCACAGTTGAGGCAGCTTTTAATATCCATTTTTCAAAGATTTATTCGACAGTAAACGTTTACTGTCGTTTACAAACGAATGTAAACATTTATAATGAGGAATCATAATTCGACAGCCCGTTTCTTTGTATTGAGCAAAGTCGCTCACATATAGCTTTGAAATTTATTTCTTTAACGATAAAATAGTTTAATTATGAATCATTTAAGCAACAGCGTACAGTTAATTGGTAGATTAGGAACACATATTGAAAAGAAAACAACCAAAGAAGGAAGTGTTTATATCTCTGTTCCATTAGCAACAACAGAAAGGTATAAGGCTTATGATGGAACAAAAAAACAAGAAACCCATTGGCATCAAATAGTAGCTTGGGGCAAAACAGCTGAACAAATGGCTGTTTTCTTGAAAAAAGGCTATAAAGTTGCTATTCAAGGTCGCTTGGTCAGTAGAAATTATAAGGACAAAAACGGTATCATGAGAAACGTTACCGAAATAAGAGTTATAGAATTTATGATGTTGGCTACGCCTTCATTAAAGAGTAATGCAGCATAAACAAACAAGTGATAGAATGAGGACTCTGATTGAAGCTTCTTTTCTTTATGAGAAGAGGCTTCGTTGGAGATTTTAGAAGGTCTGAGAAATGTTTTTGAATTAAAACTTTGGTATATTTGAGTTATGAAAAATAATCAATCTTTGATACGTTTTGATTGGGCAATGAAAAAATTGCTTAGAAATAAAGCAAACTTTGATGTGTTGGAAGGTTTTCTTAGTGAATTACTTTCTGAGGATATAGTAATTATCAAGATTTTAGAAAGCGAAGCCAATAAAAAAGATAAAGATGATAAACACAATCAAGTTGATATTTTTGTTGAAAACTCAAAAGGTGAACTAATTATCATTGAAATTCAGAATAGCAAACAATGGGATTATTTTCATAGAATTTTATACGGTACCTCCAAAGCCATAACCGAATATATTGGGATAGGAGATGCTTACGCTAAGGTCAAAAAAATTATATCTATAACTATAGCCTATTTTGATTTAGGACAAGGGAAAGATTATGTCTATCATGGCACCACTCAGTTTCGGGGTATTCACTACGGAGATTTATTGAATTTAGCCAAAATTCAAAAAGAAACGTACGATGTTGAAAAAATAGCTGAAATCTATCCCGAATATTGGATTATCAAAGTAGATAAATTTGATGGTGTTATTCAAAATAAACTCGATGAGTGGATTTACTTTTTCAAACATAGTGCATTGCCTGAAAACTATTCTGCCAAAGGCTTGAATGAAGCACAAGAGAAACTTGATGAAATGCAGTTAAGTCCAGAAGATAAAATAACCTATAATTCTTATTTAAAGAGTTTGATGGACTTGGCAAGTGAGCAGCACACGCAAATTGTTGATGCGAAAGAATTAATAAAACAGGGAATTGAGAAAAGAGAAAAAGAGGTAATTTTAAACATGTTTTCAGTTGGAATTCCTATTGTTCAAATTTCGGAAGCAATGAAAATGTCTGAGCAAGAAGTTAGAATTATTGTCGAGAGGCAATAAAATAACTTTCATGGATTAATAACTGATTTTAAAATGGTTAATGAGGACAAAACTGTTAAGGCTTTAATGATGATTTTGCTTGGTGTTGGGCTAGTATTTTTTAATCAAATGATTCAAAAACCACTAGAAGTTACAATGAGTCAGAATAATAATGTAAATGATGAATTCTTTTTATTTTTACTGGATTGGGGAACACTAATTGGTGCTATACCATTATTAATTATTGGGATTTTACAAATAATCAGCTTAGTAATTAAGCGGAAATAGCATTTCTAGTTTATTAATAGAAGAATGGTTTAAAACTTTTTACCCTCACTTTTCAAATTTTCAAGAATCATTTACTGTATTTTCTTATATAAGAAACCTTATATTTGTGCTGCTTAAAGATGAAGTTAGAAATTCTCTACAAGTAGGCATAATATATGTTATTTCTATCTTTTATAAAAATAGAACTTTAAAAATCAGAAATACTCAGAAATGATAAATATCACGTTCCCTGATGGTAATGTAAGAAGTTACGAAAATGGTGTTAGTGCAATGGAAGTTGCCAAATCAATTAGCGAAGGTTTAGCCAGAAATGTATTAGCGGCTAAGATTGATGGTGAAGTTTGGGATTCAAGCAGACCTATCGAAAAAGATGCTAAAATAGAATTGTTGACTTGGAATAATGACGAAGGAAAACAAACCTTTTGGCATTCTTCTGCCCATTTGATGGCTGAAGCGATTGAGGCATTATACCCAGGAACTAAATTTGGTATTGGTCCCGCTATTGAAACGGGTTTTTATTACGATATTGATACACAAGGAAAGACATTGACTCATGCTGATTTAGAAAAGATTGAGAAAAAAATGTCTGAATTGGCGAAACAGAAAAACCAATTCGAAAGAAAAGCAGTGCCGAAAGACGAGGCCATTTCTTATTTCACAGAAAAGAATGATCCTTACAAATTAGAATTATTAGAAAACCTTGAAGATGGAAATATCACTTTCTATACGCAAGGAGCTTTTACGGATTTGTGTAGAGGACCTCATATTCCGAGTACCGATAAAATTAAAGCCATTAAGTTATTGAACTTGGCAGGTGCTTATTGGAAAGGTGACGAAACACGTCAACAAATGACGAGAATTTATGGTGTTACATTCCCGAAAGCGAAGGAGCTGAAGGAATATCTTCACATGTTGGAAGAAGCGAAAAAGAGAGACCATAGAAAATTAGGACAAGAACTAGAATTGTTCATGTTCTCAGAAAAAGTAGGACAAGGATTGCCTATTTGGTTGCCAAAAGGAAATGCAATTCGTCAACGTTTGATGAATTTCTTAATCGCAGAGCAAGAAAAAAGAGGTTATCAAATGGTTGCTTCTCCACATATTGGAAAGAAGGAATTATATGTAACTTCTGGACATTACGAAAAATATGGAGAGGATTCGTTCCAACCCATCAATACCCCCAAAGAGGGAGAGGAATTTTTGTTAAAACCAATGAACTGTCCTCATCACTGTGAGATTTTCGCGAACAGACCACATTCATATAAAGAATTACCAATCCGTATTGCTGAATTTGGAACGGTTTACCGTTACGAGCAAAGTGGAGAATTGCACGGATTATCAAGAGTTCGTGGGTTTACGCAGGACGATGCTCATATTTTCTGTACAACTGACCAGTTGAAAGCAGAATTTTTAGATGTATTGGATTTGACAACGGTTGTATTGAATAAAATGGGTTTTGGTGAATTTACAGCTCAAATTTCATTACGTGACCCAGAAAATCCTTCAAAATATATCGGAAGTGATGAAAATTGGGATGCTGCTGAACGTGCGATTATAGAAGCTACTGAAGAAGTTGGTTTGAAAACAATTCAAGTTCAAGGTGAAGCCGCTTTTTATGGTCCTAAATTGGACTTCATGATTAAAGATGCCATTGGACGTTCTTGGCAATTGGGTACGATTCAAGTAGATTATAATTTACCCGAACGATTCAAATTAGAATATGTAGGTTCTGATGACAAAACGCACCGTCCTGTGATGATTCATAGAGCACCGTTTGGTTCGATGGAGCGTTTTTTAAGTATTTTGATAGAGAACACAGCAGGTAAATTTCCGCTTTGGTTGACTCCAGAACAATTTACGATTTTACCAATTTCAGATAGATTTAACGAATATGCTGAAAAAGTAAAGGCTGAATTGGCTAAAAATGATATTCGAGGAATTATTGACGATAGGTCTGAAAAGATAGGTAAAAAAATCAGAGATGCAGAGATGAAAAAGATTCCTATCATGTTGATTGTCGGTGAACAAGAACAAAATGATAATTCAGTTTCTGTCAGAATTCAAGGTAAAGGAGATGTCGGTTCAAAAACAGTTGAAGAATTTTCAACATATTTTTCTGAGCTGTTAAATGAAGAAAATTAAACATTTTCGACATTTTTCCGTATAATAAGTATGTTTTTGGGATTAACATCGCTGTTTCGAAAGGCTTGGCTTCAATTTTGTCGGTCTTAAATTGATTCTTTCTTGGGGCATTGAAATGTTAAATATATTGGTATTAAAGAAAAATTACGATTTTGCTAACAAATACCAATCTCAAAAGAATTATTTTGTGATGGCGAAACATCAGAGAACAAATCGATTAATGAACTATTATATGGTTAGAAAATTACTTAGAACAACGCTTTTTATTTTTTCAATGCTTTTGGTTTCTCAGGTGGTAATGTCTAACGACACGAACCCAGAACCTCGTATTGTGATTTTCCCCAACCCAGCGGGTGCCTATTTTTCTTATAGCGTAGATTCAGAAGATTCAATTCAACGAATTACGATATTTAACATTATAGGAGCAAAGGTGAAAGAGGTAATTAAACCCATGCCTGGAGAACATATTTCGGTTGGAGATTTACAACGAGGAACTTATTTACTAGAAATAGTAGGAGAAAGCGGAAATATTATTACCGTACAAAGATTGAGGAAAATGTAGTGCGATACTACCATTTATATAGTCAAAAGACCATTTTCATTATTGAGAATGGTCTTTTTGTTTATAATATAAGTATTTTCGCAAATTCATATTTAGAAAAAACAATAAAACTTTAATGAAGGCATTAGCTTGGGCATTATCAATCATTTTTCATCCACTACTTTTGTTGACATATTTAACCATAATTGTAATTTGGTTTGACCCTTATGGCTTTGGAGTTAATCAGTTAATGGACGCTTCAAGTTTTCTGTTACAAGTAGGTTTAATGACTTTTTTTATGCCATTTGTGTTGGTATTAATGTTAAAAGGCTTAGGTTTTGTAGAATCTATAAGCTTAAAAGACCAAAAAGAAAGAATAGCACCTTACCTTTTTACAGGCTTAATCTATATGTGGTTGTACCAAAATTTACTGAACAACCCTGATGTCCCCATTCATTACACTATTTTATTATTGGGAGTTACTATTTCTATTTTTGTAACTTTCTTCTTTAATAACTTCTTCAAAGTATCCGCCCATACGGTTGGAATGTCTGGTTTTGTAACTGCCTTAATTATTCTATTCGATAAGTTTTATTTATCCTCTTATGCCGAAGAATTATGGGGGGTAACGATAGATGGCGAATTTTTATTAATAGCTTCTATCATTTTTGCAGGATTAGTCGGAACATCGAGATTAATTTTGAACGCTCATAGCATGAAAGAAGTAGGTTGGGGCTATGTTTTTGGAGCATTAAGCCAATTAATAGCATTTGCTTACAGTCTTTGGTGATTTTTTTCTAAAAAGTTAAACTTGAATTTATTTTCTTCGTATTTTACTAAACTACTGATTTACTTAATTTTATATAGTTTTTAAAATATGGATACATTAGGAATAGGTTCTAGAGTTAAACATTCCTCTTATGGTGATGGTGTGATTATCAAAATTCATAAAGCTGCTTATGAAGTCTGTTACACCAAGTTTGGTATTAAAACAGTTGCACGAGATTATGATAATTGGGAAGTTGTAGACGAACAACCTTATGACGAAGTAGCTTCATTTACAGAAGCAGAAAAAGCCCTCGTTAAAATATTGAAAACCTATAATAGTATTGATACAACGGTTGAGTTAGGAGATAAATGGGAAGGAGGAACTATGATTCTTCAACCCGAAGACGATTCTCTCAAGAACAAAGAAATTCCGATAACTACTTTTTTTCATAAAATAGTAATGGTTCGTGACCGTATCAGAGTAATGGAACAAAGAATTAACAGTAGTAAATTAACAGACGAAGAAAAAGTTAATTTACAGCAATACATTACTCGTATTTATGGCAGTTTGACCACTTTTAATGTATTATTCAAATACAAAGATGATTATTTTAAAGGAGAGAAGAAATAAATATTAGGCTTCAGGCGGAGCAATAACCAATACAATTTCGCCTTTGGGTTTCCAACCGTCATTCAATTTATTGATAAAAAAGGAAAGTTCTCCAGTAATAATTTCTTCAAATTTTTTGCTGAGTTCTCTCGCAACGGCTATTTTTTGGTTTTCGCCATAAGTATCAATCAATTGTTTGATGGTTCGTCCTAAGCGATGCGGAGATTCGTATAAAATTACAGAATAAGGATACTGTTTACAGAACTGTAGTCGGGTTTGTCTGCCCTTTTTGTGGGGTAAAAAACCTTCAAAATGAAATCTATCCGAGGGAAAACCACTGGCAACAATAGCAGGAATTAATGCAGTTGCACCAGGAAGACAAGTGACAGAAATATCGTTTTGTTGACAGGCACGGACAATAAGAAAACCAGGGTCAGAGATGCCTGGTGTTCCAGCATCAGTGATTAATGCTAAGTTCATACCCTGTTGCATTTTTTCTATCCAATTATCAACAGTTCTATGTTCGTTATGAGCATGATAGGAAACCATTTGGGTCGAAATTTCATAGTGTTTCAATAAAATTCCACTAGTTCGAGTATCTTCTGCTAAAATCAAATCAGCTTCTTTTAACATTCGAACTGCCCGAAAAGTCATATCCTCCAAATTGCCAATAGGAGTGGGAATAATGGCTAAACTCATATTGTTTCTAAACTGTATGAATAGTTTTCCATAATACCATTTGCGAGTAGTTTTTTACAAGCAATTTCTACTTTTTCGTTAGCCTTTTCTTCATTTTCTGCAGAAAAGGTTAATTCAACTCTTTTGCCAATTCTAACATCATCGACAGCGTAGACGTCAATATTTTTTAAATTATTTAAAACTGTTTTTCCTTGTGGGTCTAACAATTCTTTTTTGGGCATAATGTTGATAAGTGCCTTGTAATCCATTTTATTTTGATTTTAGAATATATTCTTTCAATAAAGAAAGTACAAAATAGGTAATGATAATTAAACTAAGTGCCACAAATTTAAACATAAATATCCACAACACAGACAATCCGACCAAAATATAACGATAAGCATTTTTATTCCACGATAAATCTTTAATTTTTAATGAAAAAAAACGGACTTCACTAACCATTAATACCCCCAAACCAATACTAAGTATGAAAATAATCCAAGGTTCATGAATAAACGACAGCCCATTATTACCTACTAATTTATCTAACCAAATTCCTAATACAAACATCGTTGCCGCAGGAGTATTCAATCCTATAAAAGCATCGGTTTGGCGAGTATCAATATTAAATTTCGCCAACCGAAATGCCGCAAAAGCAACTAAAACCATTGGACATAATTGCCAAAATTCAATATTGTCTAAGGAAAATGGACTCCCTGAAATACTTTCTACAAAAAGTGTGGTTAAAATAATCGCAGGTACAAGCCCAAATGAAATGACATCAGCTAAGGAGTCTAATTCTTTCCCTAATTCAGAAGGAACTCCTAATACCCTTGCGACAAACCCGTCCAAAAAATCAGCTAACAATGAAATTATTAATAATATTAAAACGGTATAAGGTTGAGAGGTTAAAATAAAAAAAATAGATAAACCACCACAAATTACATTTGTAGACGTAAAAAGATGAGGAATTAACCTAATTATTTGACTTTTTTGATTGTTTATCATTTTTAGCATTATTTTGGTTGTATAATTAAAATACGTCAGAATAAATACAAGATTATACCTTTTAGCGTTAGTTTAATAATATTTACTATTAAATTGGTGATTTTATCTATGTATTTGTGCTAGAAGTAGACAATATTATTCTCATAATTATGAGCAAAAAATGAACATCAAAAGAAATAAACTATACAATATCGAGTATTCGAAAATGCCTAACCTATCTCAACGGTATTGGGGGGCTATATTGTTTTTTCTTTTTTTTATTGAAGTAAATACTTTTGCCCAAAATAATATTGACTGTGTCAATGCCTTTAATATCTTAAATCCTACGCAATATTGCTCGAATCTCGGCGAATTTAGAAATGACGGTAGAGATTTATTACTCAATGATGGAGGATGTCCTGGAGAAGGAGGTATTCGTTTTTTTAGTTTTGTGGCAATAGCAAGTGATATTGATATTACCGTCAATGGTTTTACAGGAGGTAACTCGTCTGGAGGTTCTCTCATTAACCCTGTTATTTCTTTGTACGATTTGGAAAGGGGGTGTTCTATGGAATCCATTCAATTATTGAATTGCGAAAAAGGAGTAGGGTTTACTCAAATTTATAAAGGAGCACTAATACCTGGGCGAACATATTTTTTTACGGTTAGAGGAGATAATGCGGGTACTTTTCAAGTTTGCTTAAGAAATTATTGGCCTCCATCTTCTTTAACTTCGGATTGTTCCAATAGCACAATTCTTTGCGATAAGAGTTCTTTTTCTGTAGAAAATATTATCGGTATTGGTCAAGATAAAGAGTTAACATTCAAAGAAGCTCCTTGTTTTGGCATCGGAGATAGTGATGAATCTAATGAATCTAATTCCGTTTGGTTTCGGTGGACATGCGACGAAGCAGGAAGCCTAACCTTTGATTTGACTCCGTCTAACCCCATCGATGATTTAGATTTTGTGTTGTACGAAATGGACGGCATTGATAGTTGTAACAATAAAAGAGTTATTCGATGTATGGCATCTGGTCAATTTAATGAATTATTTCCTTCGCCTTGTCATGGCCCAACGGGGTTAAGAGAAGGTGAACCCGATGAAAACGAATTGGGTGGTTGTTCGGGGAACAGTAATAATTATGTTGATGCAATCCAAATGGAAAGCGGCAAAAGCTACGCCTTAGGAATTAATAACTTTACCAGTCAGGGGACAGGACTTACTATTGATTTTGGAGGAACAGGGACTTTTTTGGGGCCTAAAATAGAAATCAAAGCATCAGAAGAATTTTTAAAATGTGATAGAGGAATAGAATTTACGGACAGTATTATTTTCGATAACGGAACCATTATTTCTAAAGAATGGACCTTTGGCCGAGCATCTAATATCGAAACTGCAACAGGAGATGGACCTCATACCATCGAATACGACAAGTTTGGTCAATCTTTTATTAGTTTAAGTGTAGAAACAGACTTGGGTTGTCGAAGTACGAATGTTGTCGCTTTAGATATTTTGGAATGTTGTGCCATCGACTCTGATTTGGAATCTAGTGTCGTTTCATTTCAGAATCCTCTCTGTCCCGACGATTCTACGGGAGCTATTTCTATTACGGGTGTCAATGGAAGTGTCTCAAATGAATATCAATATAGATTTTTACCCAATGAAACACTTTTGCCCATTAATAATTTTACCAACCTTCCGAAAGGGAATTATTTTTTTGAAGTTTTTGATGACAAAGGATGCTCTTCGGCACTGGATGTTACCTTAGAAGACCCCGAAGAACTAATGCTTGATATTTCAATCGATGATCCTGTGTTGGAATTGGGCGATTTTGTGGATGGGGTTTTTGATTATACCCCTAAAGATAATATTATTGAAACACTTATATTCAATAACGACACCATTATTTGCGGGGTGGGCAATTGCAACTCGTTTTCTGTACAACCTTTCTCTACTAACTTTACGGCTCAAATTATAAGTTCTAACGGTTGTAGTGCCTTTGATAGCATAAATTTAGACCTTATTATTACCAGACCTGTGGAATATCCTAATGCTATACTTACAGGATCTTCTGATGCTAAGAATAATTCATTTACACTCTATTCTACGAAAGAAGTACATACCATATCTTCGCTTAAAGTTTTCAATCGTTGGGGAGGACTTATGTTTGAAACTCAAAATATTCCGTTCAATCAACCCGAACTAGGTTGGAATGGTATGTTAGGAAATGAAGAATTACCCTCAGGTATTTATATCTTTGTTGCGGAAGTTTTATTTTTTGATGGGCAAACTCGTACCTATCAAGGAGACATTAATTTAATTCGTAACGACTAATGAAACAATTGGTATTCTTTTTTAGTATTTTTATGATAATAATGGCCTGTGAAAACGCTATGCCTCAAAACATCGAAGACCCTCAAAATATAACGGATGAGATAGCACGAGGTATAAAAATTATTTACAGTGATTCCGCCATTATTCGATTGACTATCGAAGGTGAAACTATGGTTCGTAAGACGTTAGATAAGGCACTGGTTCAGGAATTTCCTGATGGAATATTAATTTCTATTTTTTCGCCTAATGGTTCGATGAATGCAACTATTGAATCAAATAAGGCAACTTGGAATGAAAAAAAGAAAGAAGCTCATTTCGAAGGGAATGTAAAATTACTTTCTGCCAAGAATGAAAAAATGACTACTGAAGAATTATTTTGGAATCAATCGACTGAAAAAATTACTTCTAATCGTTTAATCACTATTGTTACTCCAACGGACAGTATTCAAGGCATTGGCTTAGATGCCAAACAGGATTTAAGTTCTTGGAAAATTATCGCACCTTTTGGGCCTATGCGTGTAAATAACAGAAATTAACCTCAATTAACTCAAAAAACTATGCTTTTTTTAGCAATAATTCTTTCATTAGCCTTTTCAGCCCTTTTTTCAGGTTCTGAAATTGCTTTTATTTCTTCAAATAAATTACAAGTTGAAATAAAAAGTAAAAGAGGCCCAAGAGGGAAAGTGCTATCTTCATTTTTCCAAAACCCAGGAATGTTCCTTTCAACGATGTTGGTAGGAAATAATATCGCACTGGTGATTTTTACGACTTTGTTGGGCGAACCGCTGGATGATGCCATCAGTAGTATGGGTGTTTCGAATGGGTTTGTTATTTTGATTTTGAATACAATCGTAATTACGATAATTGTTCTTTTCTTAGGCGAATTTTACCCTAAAACGATATTTCGATTATTTGCCAACGATATTCTTTTTGCCTTGGCAATACCTTTACGAATCCTTCAATTTTTGCTTTTTATCCCTGCTCAAATAATGAATGCAGTGACTAATTTATTTTTGAAACTCTTTCCTTCAGACGAAAGCGATAGCGTAAACGACGTGATAACGAGGATAGATTTGGAACAATTTGTAAAATCGACTTCACAATACGGCGAGGATGATATTGATACGGAACTATTCCAAAAAGCATTGCATTTGAAAAAAGTTAGGGTAAAAGATTGCATGATTCCACGTAACGAAATTCAATATATTGATGTTTCTGACGATGTTCAGGACTTGGTTCAAATGTTTGATGAAACCAAATTGTCAAGAATATTGATTGTAAAAGAAGAGATAAATAACGTACTCGGCTATGTTCATCACCAACAATTAATAAAAAAACCAAAAGCGATTAAACACACGATTTTGGATATTCTTTTTGTTCCCGAACAGATGTCTGTTAGAGATTTGATGACAACATTAATTAAGAATAATCAATCAATCGCCTGTGTGGTTGATGAATTTGGGGCCGTTTCAGGAATGATTACGTTGGAAGATATTTTAGAAGAAATTTTTGGAGAAATAGAAGATGAATACGATGATGAGGAAATTCTTGATGAACAAATCAACGAAAACGAATTCTTGTTTTCGGGTAGAGCAGAGATTTCAGATTTGAATGAAAAATATGATAATATTCAATTTCCT
>CALAJP010000291.1 GCA_937922815.1 uncultured Saprospiraceae bacterium | reverse complement strand
ATCTATTTTGAACAAAGAAATATTAAATTTAACTTACATAAATCTAAGAACTTTAAAACTCAAAAATATGAAAAATATAATATTGGTATTAGCAGTGATGCTTTCTGCTACTTATGCGTTTGGGCAGATTAAGGTGGTGGCTCCGGACGGAGATGTTAAGATTGGGGAAACCAACGTGAATCCAACTGCTAAGTTAGATGTGGAAAGCACAACAGGTGCGGCTATTAATGCTAAGGCCTTTGGTACTGGTTTAATTTTTGAGAGTAATGACCCTGCCGGTAGTTTTTCCGCAAGATTAACAAAGAAGAATTTCACAGGTGGCGTTAATTATGGTATACTACAACTGAATAGAGAAACAAATAACAATTTTGCAGGTAACGGAATATCCTTCGCAAGTGGGAATTCAGCTTCTGTCTCAGCTACCAAAGAATATGCTTATATTGGATTTATACCTGATGATTTAACGGCCAATAATGAAGGAGGGGATATTACTTTACGAACAACATCTTCAGGAGTTGTTCGAAATGAAGTAATGAGACTTAAGGCCAACGGAAACGTTGGTATTGGTGTTTTTAATCCCTCATTTAAACTTCAAGTTAATGGGACTGCAGCGAAGCCGGGATCAGGATTATGGACTGTTGCATCAGATAAAAGTCTCAAAAAAGATATAAGAAATTTTGAACTTGGATTAGCTGAAGTCCTGAAAATCAATCCTGTCTACTTCAAATATAATGGAAAAGCAGGCATTTCTGACACGAATACAGAGTATGTTGGAATAATTGCACAAGAAATTAAAAAAGTCATCCCCAACGCTGTATCTGAATTTGAATACTTTGACATATCAGAAAGTAAAGGAAATGGGTCAAATGGAGCTAGAAAGGTAAGCTCAAACGGCACTGAAAAGTATCTTAATTTTGATCCAAATACCCTACTTTATATGTATGCTAACGCATTTAAAGATCAGCAAAGTCAACTTAATGAGAAAGATAAAAAAATAGCCAGCCTATCTGCAAGATTAGATAAACTAGAATCAATGGTCAAAGAATATACTTCAAAGTCGTCGGATGAACCGTTGAATACCCTAGAAATTGCATTTGACATGGTCGCTGAAATAGAGCAGAATATTCCTAACCCATTCAACGGTGAAACTCGTATTAATTACAAAATTCCTGAAAAAGCTAAAAATAGCTACATGCATATTTATAATGTTTCTGGCAAACTTTTGAAATCCATACAATTACAAAATGGACAGGGACAAGTTATATTAAATTCAAGCGAACTTACGTCAGGAACATATTCATATAATTTAGTAATTGATGGTCAATTAGTTGATACCAAGAAAATGATTTTGACTAAGTAATAATAAATAAAATCTAACTTCTAAAACTCAATAAATCAATAAGATTTATTGAGTTTTTTTTTTCAATCAGCTCAGAATATGTCAAGTATAATTTTTTACAAAAAGGTATCTTTCTTAGTATATCTTTTTTTATTGATTATCTTGATCCTTCATATTAAAACATTAAAGAACATGAAATCCATTTTACTTTTTACTACCATTTTTATAGTACTTTTCAGTTGTAATTCAGGTAAAACAACAAATAACAAAGAGCAAAGCCCCTCAAACAAGACAGCAATTACTCAAAAAAAGCCTAAAGCTAAGAGCAATGTAAAAGATAATGAATATCCTTTATCAATTAAAGCATTAAAAAATGAACTCAAGTTAAGTGGTAAACAAATAAAACAAATTCAATATCTAAACAAAGACACACAAGGAAAACTAAGAAGTTTTTCAAGAAAAAATTCAGCAAAACGGGACAGAATTAACTATAAAAACGAATTAGTTAAGACTAAAATGACCGAGTTACGCAAAATATTAACAATAGAGCAATTTGAAAATTTAGAGGTCCAAATCTCGGAGGTTAAGGATCTTAAGAATATTAAGCAAATATATCCATTTTAAAATTAACTAGCTTTGCAAACAAATTATCTAAATAGGAATAGTCTGCTGGTTTACTTTGGTTCATTATTTCTAATACTATTAGCGAAAGGTCTATGGTATTTTGAACTTGAAGCTCTTTCTCCTGATGGATTTCAAGAGCTGTATCATCATACTTCTGCTATAAACATAAAAAAACCAAGTATAATTAGGGATATAGTATTTGGAAGATTCTTTCAAATCGTGCCTAGAATCATATGTATTTTCTTCAATACTACCCCACAATCTTTAAGCCTCATTGGACCTTTTCTGTGGTATAGTCAACTTATAATTGGTGGAATCATTTTACTTAAGTTTATTTCATTGGAATTTAAACTACACACCTCAACTCTTGAACAAATTCTATTCATTTCAATCATAACTCTTTTTCCTTATTTTATTGGCTATACCTTCTACAAGTATTCAACTGCGAATTTTGGAATTTCTCTATCGACACTCGCTGCAATATTAGGCCCTATTCTACTGTACAATAAATCAAAGAAAAAGATAATTTTTGGTGTGCTTTTAATTATATATATGTTCAACTATTATACCCCTTTATTTTTACTTTCTGCAGGAGTTTTTCTAATTATTTTTTACTTCAAAGTTGATAGAGCCTCTAATGTTAACCTCTCTATATTGGGTTATCCTATACTTTTCGTAGCATCAGTTATCATAAGTTTTTGTTTTACACTATGGATATTTCCAATGCTTTTTGAAATAATCACGAATCATCCAATCGAAACTAAAGCTGTTGGAGCATCAGAAAATAAAATGCTTTTACAAAATATTTTAAATATTCCTCCCAAATTTTACTCATATTTCTTGTTTAGTAAAAATTTAGGCAGCAACGCAATTAGCTTTTTTAGTACCATACTTTTATTAATATCAATTTTTAAATTACTCAATAAACAGAAAGGGGATCTTACAGTTATTTTAAAAGCCTTGATTTATATAGGTTTTTTAGTTTTACCGTTCCTAATTCCTGTATTGGCCCTAGGACAATTTTCGCCAAATACTAGATTGTATTCCTTTGTTGGAATTATTTTTTCGTTTGCATTTTTATCCGGGCTTGATAATAAAAAAATAATAAATAACAATTATTTAAATTTCGTTACAATTGGATTACTAGTAAGTTATTTAATATTTAGTAATACTGCAGTTTCAAATCAAATTGAAATTTTAAACAAAGACATATATTTATCAAATCGAATTATATCTAGGATAGAAAGTATAGATTTATTTGAAACTAAAAAAATAGTAATAATTGGCTCTACGGACAGACACAACCACAATTCTACAGTCAGTCATCGATTAATAGGAAACTCGATTTATAATCTTGGGGGGTGGAGACGAATAGGTGCATTACTTAATTATGTTAGTTCGTATAATTTTAAGTTTGAAAGAAAAAATTCTACCATCAAAGAGATTACAAAAAAGCATGAAACCGTTAAAAGTTGGCCAGATAACGATTCTGTTTTTATTGACGAAGAATTTTTAGTAATAAAATTATAGATATTAAACATAATTAAGGTATTAAATTAAAAGCATGCATTGAGCCAAAATGTTCATTCTGCTAGTAGTTGATCATTTTGAACTTGACGGATTTTAGAAAACAAAAACAACCTAAATGACATTATCGATAATATCTCCTGTTTACCAAGCCCAATTTATGCTAGATGAATTGGTTAAGGCTGTCATCAATTCCTTAGATTCCCAAATGCAATATGAAATTATCTTAGTTGAAGATGGGAGCCGGGATGAATCATGGAAAAAAATAAAAGAAATATGTTCCACCTATAAAAACGTAAAAGGTGTTAAGTTTAGCAGAAATTTTGGTCAGCATTCTGCAATAACTGCGGGTCTTAAAGAATCTATTGGTGATTGGGTTGTAATAATGGATTGTGATTTACAAGATGATCCTTCAGAAATTTCAAACCTTTATAAAGAAGCCAAACTTGGATATGATATTGTATATGCTCAAAGAACTATTAGGAACGATTCAATGTTAAAAAAATTATCTTCATTCTTATTCTATAAATTGTTTGGATACTTAACAGATACTAGACAAGATCACTCAATCGGCAATTTTGGTATTTATAGCCGATGCGTAGTAGATTCAGTTCTATCAATGGGGGACAATATTCGTTTTTTCCCAATTATGCTACAGTGGGTTGGGTTTAAAGAATCTAAAATTATAGTAAACCATAATCCAAGAACAAGTGGAAACTCTACTTATTCACTTAAGAAACTATTAAGTTTGGGTTTTAACAATATTATTGCTTTTTCGGAAAAACCACTTAAAATAGTTATAAAAATTGGTTTTTACTGTTCGATAATATCGTTCTTGACTGGGTTATATTTTTTGTTTAAATACATAACTGGAAGTGTTAGTGTCACAGGTTTTACAAGTCTTATAATTTCCATATGGTTTTTATCAGGTATTATAATTTCTATACTTGGTATAATTGGGATATATTTGGGTAAAATGTTTAACCAGGTTAAAGGTAGACCATTATATATTGTAGAAGAAAAAATTAACTTTCATGATAATTCAAAATCACTGGGAAAGTGAGTTCTTTTCTTGTAAAATAGGTGAAGTTATTTTAAATGAAATTTCAAATAATATTTCAACTACAATTTTACAAGAAGCAAAAAACGAAAACTATAATTTAATTTGTTTTAAGCTAAATAAATATTTTGATTTTACGGTATATGGATATGACACATACCAATCTCAACGAATTATGTATAAGTTTTCCTTAACTTCTGAATCGATTAAATCATTAAATAGACACCCAAATATTACAACATATAAAGGCCCTATCCATACTCTTTATGATTTAAGCATCCAAGCAGGTAAATATTCTAGATTTAAACTAGATAAAAATTTCAAACATTTTGAATTTATGAACTTGTACAAAATATGGATTGAAAAATCAATTAACAATGTCATGGGAGACGAAATATTCTGCTATAACAGTAAAACAAATGAACCATTAGGATTGATAACAGTCAAATATAACTCTAAAAAGGATTGTACCATCGGTTTAATTTCTGTTTCGAATAATGCACGTGGTCAAAAAATCGGAACTCATTTAATAAATTTCGTAAAGCTTCATGCCAAAAAAAATGATTTTACAAATTTATTTGTTCCTACACAAGAGAACAACACTATTGCAAATAAATTTTATTTGAAAAACAATTTCGAACTTGACTCTCAGTTATTTTTAAGCCAAGTTTGGTTAAAAAAAAGAGGATGATACCATTTAATAAGCCATATCTTTCAGGAAAAGAACTATTTTATATTGCTAAAGCTGTAGAAAGCGGCAGTACTTCAGGAAATAGTTTTTATACAAAAAGGGTGCACGAATTTTTCAATTCAAATTTCAACTTTAATAAATCGCTTCTAACTACATCATGTACCGATGCTCTAGAGATGTCTGCTATTCTTGCTAACATAAAGCCAGGAGATGAAGTAATCATTCCATCATATACATTTGTATCAACTGCAAACGCCTTTATACTGCGCGGAGCTACAATAAAATTTGCAGATTCCTGTGAAAATAATCCAAATGTTGACGTGGAATCAATTGCTAGCTTGATCACGAAAAATACTAAGGTAATTGTTGTTGTTCATTATGCAGGTGTTGCATGTAATATGGATCCTATTCAAAAACTATGTATTGATAACGATATTCTCTTAGTTGAAGACGCTGCCCAAGCAATATGCTCTAAATATAAAGATAAATATTTAGGGTCTATAGGTGATTTAGCAAGTTTTTCTTTTCATGAAACAAAAAATATAGTGTGTGGAGAAGGGGGCTTACTAGCTATTAACAACAAAATATTTGAAGAAAGGGCAGAAATAATATGGGAGAAAGGAACTAATAGATCATCTTTTTTTAGGGGTGAGGTTGATAAGTATGGCTGGGTTGATTTAGGCTCATCTTTTTTACTCTCAGATATTTTAGCTGCATACTTGTTCGCCCAAGTTGAAAATTTAGATGATATACAGAATAAAAGAATTTCTATTTGGAATTATTATAACGATAATCTTAAAGAACTCTCTAACAATTATGATATTTCGCTACCTGAGATTCCTAATTATGCTACAGTAAATGGGCACCTGTTTTATATTGTTGTGGAAAATGAGGATATTAGAAATAAGCTATTGAAATACTTGAAGGAAAAAGGTATTCATGCTGTTTTTCATTATTTATCTTTACACAAGAGTCCGTTCTTCAAAGATAAATATAAAGGAAGTACACTAAGTAATGTTGAAAAATTCTCAGAAAGACTTGTAAGGTTACCTCTTTACTATGAGTTAACTCAATCGCAACAAGACTATATAATTTCGGAATTGGCCTTATTTTTTAAGAGTAAATTATAGCGCTATATAGGCTTTTAGTTTCTAGGTTTAAATAAACACAAACTATTTACATCTTTTAAAGAAGTCAAACTATTTAGTAAACCATTCTAGCATAGTGTTAGATTAAATTTTTTAAAATGGATCTTAAAAAAATAGCATTAGGAATAAGAAAAGATAAAATTGGTATTTACTTTTCAAATAAAGAATCAAATATATCATATCCCGAAGACGGAAATGAAAACTACATGCACATTGAGGAAAATAGTTTTTGGTTTAAGCACAGGAATGACATTATTGCAGAAAGTGTTATGTTGCATAGTGGGACAAAAACCTTTTATGATATCGGAGGTGGAAACGGTTTTGTTGCAAAAAGGCTACAAGATGAAGGAGTGCCTGTCGTGTTGGTTGAACCTGGTAAATTAGGTGCGATAAATGCTCATAAAAGAGGAGTAAAAAATGTTCTTTGTTCTACACTTGAAGATGCTGAATTTATTC
Organism: uncultured Saprospiraceae bacterium; assembly: GCA_937922815.1. Lineage (GTDB taxonomy): Bacteria > Bacteroidota > Bacteroidia > Chitinophagales > Saprospiraceae > CALAJP01. The sequence goes on along the minus strand of CALAJP010000291.1, from coordinate 1,294 downwards.
CTGAGAAAATAGACGCTGTCGGACTATTTGATGTAGTAGAACATATTGAAAATGATCTAGTCTTTCTAAAACGTATTAATCAATACATGAAAAAAAATGGGCATATTTTTATTACGGTGCCTGCGTTCAATCTTTTATGGTCAAATGAGGATAATGATGCAGGTCACTATAAGAGATACACAACAACTAAAATAGGAAAAGTTCTTGAGAGTTCTGGGTTTAGGATAGTCTATTCAACATACATATTCTCCATTTTACCTCTCCCAGTTTTTCTATTTAGAACACTCCCAAGTAAAATAGGCCTCAATAAAAATTCTAACAATGTAAAAAAACATCAAAAAGAGCATGACTCTAAAAATGGTATTGTTAAAAACTTATTAGATAGAATTTGGATGTGGGAATTAAACAGAGTCAGAAATAATAAATCAATCCCAATAGGTGGAAGTTGTTTTATGATAGCACAAAAAATTAACTAATAAATTTTAATCAATCTCTAGTCCATTATTAAGCTTACTCTCTAAATACTCCTGCTTTTCAATTAAAGTAATTTTACGATTTTTAAGAAAAGATCTAAGTTCTTTACTCTTCTCTCTATTCTCAATAATGAATTCTTTAATTAATTCATTCTGTAGCTGCTCTGCATCAACTTTCAGTCTAGAGGCAATGTAAGCTCTTACAGCTTTATTAGCTTTTCTAAACTCTTTAATTAAGAAGATACCCTTCGGGTCTTCTTTATCCAATAAAATTTGTTTTTCTATTTTTAGTAATTCTGTTTTATCCATCTTCTAGTTTCTCTAAAATATAATTCCTTCTTTTTAATAATATTTTTGTGAATTGATCTTTTTGTCTGAGCCTATCGAATGTTCTCACATATTCTTCATGCGATTGATTTTTAGAATCCATAAAAAGTTTAACATGTCGACTTAAAAACCGCTTGCTCTCTTTTAATTTGAGGTCAAAGTAAAACTCATTAAGCTCCTTGAGAACTTTAGGCATTGAAGTTTCAGAAACATCATTTATTATAGGTCCCGTTTCAAAGATAATATCAATATTTTGATAATCTGTATTTACTTTTCTTAATAGTTCCTTGTTAAAAAGAGAGTGACAAAATACGTATAATTCAATATCATATAAATTCAGTTCAATAAGTTTTTTCATCTCCTCAATACTTACTGAATATTTTTTACTCTTTTTTTTATTTTTGTTTAAATTCGTTTGAAAATTACCATCTAGTTGTCCATTTTTCAAACTCAATTTTGACTCAATTAATCTAAGAGAGTCGTCCATTTGCTCC
>CALAJP010000290.1 GCA_937922815.1 uncultured Saprospiraceae bacterium | reverse complement strand
GGTATTACAACCTAAATACTTTGTGATGGAAAATGTAAAAGGCATATTAACAAAAGAAGGAGGAAGAATAAAAGAATTAATACTAAAAGAAATTAATTCTATAGTAGACATAAAAGAAATTCCAAAACTAAACACCTTTATTAAAAAAATCAGGAACGAGTCGAATTTATTCCTTTTTGATAGTATCATAAAACGAGTTGAGTTTGAAAAACTTTTTAAAAAAGAGAAAGAAAGAGGAAAAGCTGACTTTATTAGTTATGTAGAAAATCGATTTAGAAAATTGACACCAAAAATTGCTGATTACAAAACAAGTAAAACTGACGAAAATATTAATACAATTCGTCACGGGTTTAATCTTTTGGCACGAACAAAAGAATGGGGAAAATTAAGACACGATATTATCAAAGAGAAAGATTTTTGTAATATTGATAATGATAATTTTGCAGGTACTTTTACAGACTTTCTTACTGCAATTAGTTCTGAAAATATTATTTCAAAAATTGAAAATTCTTTTAAGGCTTTAAATGTTCCGTCAAGTTACAAGAAAGATTGCGAGGATATAATAACTGCGTTAAGAATTTATACAACGTCATTTGATGAATCTATCGAAATTTTAAAATCTCATTGTAATACATTACAAAAAAAAGAATTAGAAATTATTCTTAAAGATATTAGGCTCTACAAAATAGAGAAACCATTTGTTGCTAATGCGTCAAATTATGGCGTTCCGCAAAATAGAGAAAGAGTACTTTTTATTGGTTGCCGTAAAGACCAAAAGTATATTTCTGAGATTCCTGCAACGGTTTCTGAAGAAGAAAAAGTAACCATCTTTGAAGCTTTGTATGATTTAGATTTTATAGGTAATAATCAAGAAGCTCATCGTTATGAAAAAGTAGATATATCTGCTCAGTATAACGGAATAGCGAAAAAAATGACCAAACTTTTAAAGAAAAGAAAGGTTGATGGTAAACCAATTACTAAAGATGGTGAATCCTATGCAGAATGGTCAAAAAAAGGGAGACTAATTGAGCGATTTAAACCTAAGATGAAACCATTTTATGTTAAAAATGCAGAAGGTTTGGAAAATGGAGAAAAATATTTTGATATTCTAAATAATCACAAAACTAGCAATCAAAGTAAAACTGTCATAGAAAGGCTCCAAGTCATTTTAAGAAATGGTAATTATAAAAAAGCACAACCTGAACTTGAAAAATTGAATCTTTCTACGAATAAACGAAATTATAATGTTCTAAAGCCAGACGAACAAAGTTCTACAATAATGACTATTGCAGATGACTATATTCATTATAATTCGCCAAGGTCGTTAACGGTTCGAGAAATGGCTCGTTTACAATCTTTTGACGACTCTTTTGTCTTTCAAGGGAAGCGTTCAACAGGTGGGAATAATCGAAAAACTGAAGTACCTCAATATACATTAGTTGGAAATGCTGTTCCGCCATTATTAGCAAGGGCGGTAGCAAATGAAATTTTAAAAAACATTAAATGAGACAGATTTCGGTTGTAGAACAAGAAAAGATAAAATTACTGACTAAAAACCAAGTTTCGTTCACTTTGATAGAACCAACAGAAAATGGGTTGAAAAAATCAATAATGGATGCAACTGGTACTGTTCGAAATTATTTAAAAGGCGAAAATATTCACGATTACGAATTACAAAAGCAGGGCACAGAAAGTAAAGTGATAGTCCCAGCAATTATTCATACAGGTTTTAAAACCATAGAGTCTAAAGCATCTTTATACCGTCCTTCAACTAAAAAAGGAGACCCTAGAATTTGGTTTTATAGTTTAACAAAAATTGCAAATCCAAACGATATTATTGCAATAACATTTTATTGTGATAGTTTTCATGTTTTTAATCTGACAAAACTAAACATTAAAGAGTTGATTCATTCTCCAGTTTTAAACCCTTTTCAAGAGTTAATTAATGCAATTAGTACAACAGAAAATGAAGTTGCATTTGAACTTTTAGAAATGCTAAGAAAGGTAGCAAAAGGTGGTCCAATTCCTTCAATGGTCAATGCTGATACCTCTGTTGGTAGAACATTGGAAGCAGCGCTTGGAATTGATATTAACTCTTCAAAGCAACCTGACTATAAAGGAATTGAACTTAAATCGTTTAGAAATAAAAGAGTGAATAGAAAAAATTTGTTTGCACAAGTTCCTAATTGGAACTTAAGTAAATTTAAAAGTTCTGTGGAAATTTTGAATAGTTTTGGTTATAAACGTGATGAAGATTTTAAATTGTATTGTACAGTTTCGGCAATCACAAAAAATTCACAGGGTTTAAGTCTTAGGATTGATAATGACATAAAACAACTTATTGAAAACTCTGATAAGTCAGAAGTTGGTGATTTTGTGGTTTGGACATTGGATAAACTCTATAGTCGACTACAAACAAAGCATAAAGAAACGTTTTGGGTTGAGGCTGAAAGCATAAGAAAAGATAGTCGAGAATACTTTCAATACAAATCTGTTGAACATACGAAGAAACCAATTTTATCCCAATTTGACTTATTAATTGAGCAAGGTATTATTACTGTTGACCATTTGATAAAACGGAACTCTAAAGGAAGAGTAGTAGAAAAAGGACCATTATTTAAAATCAAACCAAAGGGAATAGGGTTATTGTTTCCTCCTAGTGATAATTACCTTTTAAGTGACTAATATATTTATACCGAATGAATAGTTACTTAAAAAGCGTACAAAAGCAATTTGAATACTATAAAATGTTAGACGAAAAAACATTTGACCAAGGTAAAACGAAATAAATTAATGAATGAAAAACACAATTTTTTATGTACTGCTTGCAGTCGTATTTTTTTCTTGCCACAGCATAAAATTAAAAGACCATCGCTTTTCCAAACCCGTAAATACTTCTGACAGAGAAATAAAAATTGATAAAAGAACTACTTTTTCAATTGACGGTTCTACTGTTTTGGCAGATAATAATTTTGATGGCTCTCGTCTAAATGGGTTTAGAAAGGAATCGAATGTGTTCATAGCGACCATTTCTCCAGAAAATGAACCGATTAATTATAGCCCTTATTACTCTTTTAGAATTTGGTCAACAGAACCGAAATCCATTCAGTTAAAGTTAGAATATACGCTGGCAAGACATAGATATTATCCTAAGATAAGTCAAGATGGAGAGCATTGGGAGGAGATTTCGTCCGAAAAAATAACTTTTGTAGACGATAGTACTCATGTGATATTAGATTTAGACTTAACTAAAAATAAATTATGGGTTTCTGCACAAGAAATTCACAATTCTACTGACGTAAAAGAGTGGTGTAGCAAAATAGATAAGGACGCTCGTGTACGTTTTTCTGAAATTGGTAAATCGAAATTGGACAGACCTATGTGGATGTTAGATTTGCATAATGGAGAAATAAAAGGCAAAGATATTATTGTTTTGATGACTCGGCAACACCCCCCAGAAGTGACGGGTTATTTGGCGTTCAAATCTTTTGTAGAAGAACTTTTAGCCGATACGCATTTATCTAAATCGTTTTTAAATAAATATAGACTTTTGGTTTTTCCGTTGATGAACCCTGATGGCGTAGATTTGGGACATTGGAGGCATAATGCGGGTGGAATAGATTTGAATAGAGATTGGGCGTATTATAATCAACCTGAAACGAAAGTAGTGGCAAATAAGATTGTTGACATTCGAAATGCATCTAAATCTGAAGTTATTTTAGGCTTGGATTTTCACTCTACTTGGTACGATGTTTATTACACCAATGACTATAAACCTAAACAAATAGCAGGGTTCAAAGACTTCTGGATTGAAGGAATTCAGACTCAATTGAAGGAAAGTGCTAAGGAGGCAGCAGCTCAAACAGGTGGACCAGTTTCAAAAGGTTGGTTCAAAAGACAATTTCAAGCCGAATCAATAACTTATGAAATTGGTGATGAAACGCCAAGAGATTTTATAGCGACTAAAGGGCAAATATCAGCTCGTGAAATGATGAAATTGTTGGTATTGAGAAGAGGGAATTGATTTGATTTTTTAGCTATCGAACAAAATACTTACTTTTAACGTTAGTATTGATAATTCTTGTTATGATTATAAATTTTAGAGATAAGGAAACTCGTAAAATTTGGGACGGTAAATATTCAAAAAAATTACCACTAGATATTCAACATAAGGCGAGAAGAAAGTTAAGAATGCTAAATAATGCGCAAAATGTTGTTGATTTACGTGTTCCGCCAGGAAATAAATTGGAAAAATTATCTGGAAATTTATTAGATTTCTATAGTATTCGAATTAATAATCAATGGAGGATTATTTTTAAGTGGCAAAATGGAAATGCTCACGATGTTCAAATTTTTGACTATCATTAAAACGTAATAAGTTATGGATAGATTACCAAATGTTCACCCAGGCGAGGTTTTATTAGAGGAGTTTTTGATTCCCCTTGAGATTAGTCAATATAAGTTATCTAAAATACTTCGTATCCCTCAAACTAGAATTGGTGAAATAGTAAAAGGGAGAAGGAGAATAACCGCAGACACTGCTTTGAGATTAAGTATGTTTTTTGGAAATTCTGCTAAGTTTTGGCTTGGTCTTCAAGATGATTATGATATAGAAGAGATTAAAATTAAATATAAAGATGATTTAGAAGGTATAGAAAAATTGATATTTTGAAAATCATAGGCAATTTTTTCTTATAAATTTTAGTATAGCTTTATTTGACATTTTTAAAACAAAAAAGCACCTATCTCACGAATTTGAAATAGATGCTTTTTTACTTCTGTAAATTTTATTTTTATAAGAATTTAAGTAAATACTTTTTCTTCTTACCATTCTCTAAAATCATATATTTTTCATGAACGAGATGTTCCGCATTAACGGTGTGTTCATGGTTACCAATTTTGTTATAATTAACTGAAATTGCATTATTTTTGATGGCTTTTCTGAAATTTCCATTAGAATCAATCACTTTCGTTTGGTTAACCATGAGTTCAAGTACCGCAACAGAATCATTAAGAATTGATTTTTCTAATTCAAAAACGTCCATTCCTTTTTCTAACGCTAAAAACCCTTCATTATCCAATTGATTTAGCATTTTACTATTTCCTTTTTTGAAAAGAATATCGCTAATGATTTCAGCATTTTTCAAATCAGAAGCCGAGTGTACTCTTTCTGTTAGCTCCTGAGCCAATAGTTTTTTC
>CALAJP010000289.1 GCA_937922815.1 uncultured Saprospiraceae bacterium | reverse complement strand
AGTATAATTAAAACTTAAACATCACTATGAAAAACAAAAACTCTATTTGGACACTCACCGTAGCATTGGCTGGGTTTCTTTTCGGTTTTGATACCGTTGTCATTTCAGGAGCTAACTTGCCTATCAAAGAACTTTGGGGGACTAGCCCTGCTTTTCATGGTTGGTTTATAATGTCAATGGCGTTGTGGGGAACCGTGATTGGAGCTATGTTTGGCGGTATTCCTACGGACAAATTAGGTAGAAAGAAAACCTTGTTTTGGATAGGGGTACTATATACCATTTCTGCGATTGGTTCAGCCATAGCTTTTGATCCATACATGTTTTCGTTTTTTAGATTCATAGGAGGAGTAGGGGTCGGTGCTTCTAGTGTAACAGTTCCAACATATTTATCAGAAGTATCGACGAAAGAAAATAGAGGTAGAATAGTAGCTCGCTATCAATTTATGATTGTGTTGGGAATATTTATCGCTTTTATCAGTAATTACCTTCTGGTAGGAGTAGGAGGGGATAATGATTGGAGAGTTATGCTTGGTGTTGAAGCGATTCCTGCAATTATTTATAGTATTTTGGTATTGGGAGTTCCGAATAGTCCTCGATGGTTATTGTTGTATAAAAATGATGTAAATGGAGCCCGGTCGGTACTGGAACGTTTGGGGATAAAAAATATCGAAGAATCACTTTCTGAGATTAAACAGTCAGTGACTGAAGGCGTTAAAGAAAAATTATTTTCTGTTAAGTTTTCTACACCCTTAAAGTTAGCTTTTGCGATTGCATTTTTCAATCAACTATCAGGAATTAATTTTATCCTTTATTATGCACCAGAAATTTTAGAACAGGCAGGTTTGGCAGGCAAAGAGTCTTTGGGTAGTTCTATTTCAATAGGGTTAGTAAATTTGGTTTTTACTATATTAGGAATGTCATTAGTTGATAAATTGGGTAGAAAAACGTTATTGGTTTTTGGTTCTATTGGTTATATTGTCAGTCTTTTTGCGGTAGCTTATTGTTTCTATTCCGACGCTAATAGTATTTCTTTATTAAGCTTTATTTGTTTGTTTATTGCGTCGCATGCCATTGGACAAGGAGCCGTTATTTGGGTGTTTATATCTGAAATATTTCCAACTTCTATTCGTGCCAACGGACAATCATTCGGTTCGGGAACGCATTGGGTTTTTGCGGCTATCATAACGGCAATTACGCCTATTTTCTTAGATTCTTCGTATGGAATATTCAAAGAAAACCCTTATCCTATATTTATCTTTTTTGGCGTATTTATGACTTTCCAATTGCTTTGGGTATTGTTTGTAATGCCTGAAACAAAAGGGAAGTCGTTGGAAGAATTACAGGAGGAATTGACACAGTAGCGAATTAAAAAATAATTTCACAAAACCTCTATTTACAACTTGCAAATAGAGGTTTTGTGTTTTCAACTCTTTATCTTATTGAACGTTTCCTAATATAAAATATACGCCATATTCCCAATTTTTAGGATTAATATCAAAATCAGTTGTAGTGAAACTTTGGTTTTGATTCGGAAACCTTGAATCCTTGAACCTTCGATCAAGACTAGCCTCCAAAAACTTAATCTGCACACCAAATCTACTATTGAATTGATACATTAATTGGCTTGATAAAGCAGCCCCAATGCTCTTTTGATTGTAATTCATCTCATTATGAAGTTTATTTATATTGTTTTGAGGAGGTTGTGGAAAAATAAAGGTTGAATCGAATTGATTACCATAAATATCTCCATTAGGAACTCCAATCGATCCATCAACCCCACCAAGGATAATAACTCCATCCGTTTTTTCTATTACTTCGGCATTGGTTACAAAATTTATTTGTTGATACCTAAAGTCTACTCTTGGTGATACAAATAGTTTGGGAGTAATTTGAATGAAATGTCGATAATAGATTCCTGAAGAAAATTCTTTAATTGTATTTTTAGAATCTAAGCTCCTTTCTACGTTGTAGCTAGTATAGCCTTCAGTTGGAGAAATGGGGATAGTAGATGAAGTAAGGTCAGAAATATCCTTTGTTGATTTTCCATATTCAACAGACAAGCCAATTATATGATTTTTTGAAATAGCATAACCAACGCCCAAATTAACACTAAAGGAGGCGTTTTTTTCTAAATAAAAACCATCTAAACCACTTAATGTACCTATTGGTAAATTATTAGAATTGTTAGATTTTTCTTTTGAAGAAAAGAAAATATTGCCATTCGCTTCTGCTAAGAAATTTCCCTTTTTAATCTGTGATTGAACTAAAAAATAAGAATTGAGTAAGAAAACCATTAGAATAAGTTTCTTGAAGAATGGAGTGTTTTGGCTTTTCATTATTAATCTTTTGGTGTAATAAATGCTTTGATATTGGTACTAATTTAAAGAAAAAATGTCAAATAACATAGAATTATTTATAATTTCACAAGCCAATAACTGTGCACGTATAATATACTAAATGAAAGAGTATTAAAGTATTTTAGATGTTATTCTGGGACTGATTGATAGGGGGAAAGACTAAAAAAAGAGAATGGATTAAACCTAAGGGGAGTGATTTTTAACTAGGCTTGAAAGGAAAGATATAAATATATAGAGAAGCAAAAAGAAGAAATGTCAATAACCCCAAAAAACATCCAACACAGAAGCTTACTACTTTTTTTGTTTTACTCATAATCGGTACGAACATTAAATTTTGTACAAGAATTACACTTTTAAGAATAGAGGTAACGTGATTACACATTAAACTAATATGTGGGCAAATTTAGTTAAATAACTGAATTTTTATAGATTAGAAGACATTTTTTTAGTTAGAATAGATTGATTTTCATTGCCTAATCATGTTTGAATATTTTTTGGGCTAATTTTTTTAAATATGCTAAGAGGTTAACTAACTATCAATATTTTTTATTTCGAAAGCTAGTTACAGAATATAATAAATGGAACAGAGACGAAGTTGTTTTAGTTTTATATTTTTACAAGTTCAAACTTTAAATTACAAAACATGCACAAGAAGTTATTTTTTATATTCTGTTTATTTTTAACGATTTTTGCTTTTCAGGGATGCTCAAAAAGCGAACTCAAACAAGGGAAATTACCCGAAAGGTTTAATGAATTTTATCAAAAATTTCATTCAGATTCTACTTTTCAAATACAAAGTATCATTTTTCCATTAGACGGTAAACCCGAAAATGTAGATGAAAATTATGTTGAAGGCTCGTTTAAGTGGAACGCTACCAATTGGGAAATACATAAAAAAATTGATAATAAAGATAACCAAATGAAACATACGTTTATTACGTTGAATGAACATTTTGTAACCGAAAAAGTAGTTTATAAACAAACAGGCTATGGAATAGAAAGACGTTTTGCTAAGGTAGGTAATCGATGGATGTTGGTTTATTATCAAGCATTAAACCCGATGTAGTTGAATATTCATTAATATGAAGATATTGTTAATTTTTTATAATTATTTAAATAATAACGATAGTATATTGATAAAAATCGTATTTTTGCTAAGCATTTTTTGAAAATTTTAAAATCAGAAGTACAATATGAGCGATCAGAAAAATTTAAAAGAAATTTACAATGAGAAGGGAGAGACAATCAGTCCTGTTCTTCCAGAAGATGTGAAAAATTTCCTTATCGACATAGATGGAACTATTTGTGATGATATTCCAAATGAAGAACCTGAAAGAATGAGCACGGCTGTTCCTTTTCCTGATGCTTTGAAAATTCTTAACAAGTGGTATGAAGAAGGTCATAATATTTGCTTCTTTACTTCTAGAACAGAAGAACACAGGGGGGTAACGGAAGAATGGTTAAAGAAACATAACTTCAAATATCATAGTATTTTATTTGGTAAGCCAAGAGGTGGTAACTACCATTGGATTGATAACCATATTGTGAAAGCGACTAGATTTAAGGGCAAATTCACAGATTTAGTGGTTCAGACAAGAGATATTGAGGTATTTAAGCACTAAGATTTATTGATAATAGCTTTTATAGCTTCATTTAATACAGGATATTGGAATTGAAACCCAGCATCCTGTATTTTTTTTGAGGATACTCGATTTCCATTTAAGACAATCTGAGACATTTCGCCTAGGGCTATTTTTAAAAGGGCTTTAGGAACAGGGAGAATGATATGTTTTCCTTTTTTTACGTCTCCAATAGTATAAGCAAACTTTTTGTTATCGACAGGGTTTGGAGCAACAGCATTATAGACCCCTGTTAGCTTATTTTTTAGAATAAGAGCAACCATATCTATCAAATCATCCATATGAATCCAACTAAAAACTTGTTTCCCGTCTCCAAAATACGTGCCTATTCTAAAAGTATAACTAGGTAGCATTTCTTTCAATGCACCACCATTAAATAGCACGATGCCAATTCTTAGTATGGCAGTTGGTATTCCTATTTTTTGGATTTCATTTGCGGAATGTTCCCATTGTTTGCAAATCATAGCCATAAAGCCTTCTCCTGGTTCATTATTTTCATTTAATACTTTATCAGCACTCTGGTCGCCATAAAACCCAATAGCGGAAGCAGAAATAAATAAAGATGGTTTCCAGTTTAAGTCTATGATTTGTTTTTTTAATAAATTATTACCATCGACTCTACTTTTTAATAATCTTTCCTTTACGCTAGTAGTCCACCGCCGATTGGATAGGTTTTCTCCAGACAAATTAATTATTATAGAGTGGTCTAATAGAGTAGAGTTGTCGATTTCATTGGTAGAAGGATTCCAAAATATATGGTTTTTGCTTTTGGGATTTCTTGTCAAAATAGAAGTTGTAAAGCCAAGAATGTTTAGTTTTTGTTCTAATTGCTTGCCAATAGCACCTGTTCCACCTGCTATTAAGACTTTTGATGAATTTGTTTCCATATTTTAGATATTTACCATTTTAGGGGTAAACAGTTGAAAATCAGAAAAGTTGAAAGTTTTTTGGATAAATTAACTAGAAAAGAAAAGTCGTATTAGTGACAGATTGAAGAGTTTTAAAATGTAACAATAATCTTACTTCTGATAGGAGAGTTAAATGATAAGCAACTAAAAAAACTGGTATGAAATTGGTTTAAAAAAAGATGAGCAACAGAAGAACTGTTGCCCACGAAAACTAAAACACAACCATTAAAACAAATATTTTTAAGATAAAATCTTTTTATATTGATAATCGAATATAACAACAATTTAAATATGTTCGTTCGATATATCGTAAATATATTAAGCTCTTTGTATTAATCGATAACAAAATAGTTAAAATTGTGACTACCTAAACAGGGTAGTTTTACCTTTAAAGAATGACGTAGTGTTATCTGGAAACTTAACTTCGGCAGTCCATATATAAACTCCTGAATCCATTTCTTTATCTTTAAAAGTACCATCCCAGCCCAATACTTCTTGATTGGACATAAAGTTAGATTGTTCGTACATTAGGTTTCCCCAACGGTTATAAACTTTAAATTCTAAGATTTCGATATTCTTTTGACCATGAACTAATAATATATCATTTTTCAAATCTCCATTAGGGGTAAAGCCTGTTGGTACGTATAATTCATGGTTTTTAATGATGGATACTTGAATGACATCTGACTCGGAACAGCCTGTGGTTAGGTCTAGTGCGGTTATTAGCAAATCGAAATTTTTATCTACTAAAATTGTCGTGTCATAAGCAAAAGTAGGGGAAATAGAATCTGGTTTTGTTAAATCTTTCCAACTAACAATAAAATTATTGTTGACTTGGGCAAAAGGATATTCAAATTTGATATCAGAAAATTGGTCAACTAAAGTATCCAAAGTGCTCTCGTCTCCCAGAATTGCGTCGGGTTCTGTCAAGGTCGTTGTATCAATATCCGTTAGACAACCTTTACTATCTCGAATGGTGATTTGAAATGTATCGGCCTCTAATTTAATAAAAGAAGATTGGTTGAGGAAAGGTCCATCATTAAGGCTGTAATTATAAGGGGGCGTTCCTCCTTCTGGAAAAAAGTTAATAAATCCATCCTCTCCTCCATTACAACTTATGTTCGAAGTATCTTTATCTACTTGAATAAGAGAAGGCGAATTTATTTCGAACTCATAAATGTAAGTACAGTTGTCTTTGTCAGAAATTGTGACAGAATAACGGTCGTTAATTAATTCACTTATCGTGCTGCTTGTATCTCCATTTTCCCATTCATAGAAATATTGGTCTTTATTACCAAGAACATTTAATGATATTTCGCCTGTAGAATCGCCAAAACAAGAATTATGAGTAATCGTAGAATCAATGATTAGGTTATCACCAGGTTTAATTAAGAAACTATCTATTTGAAGGCAAGAGTTGCCGTCTGTTACTTCAACATTATATCTTCCAATGGCTAGACTGGTCAATCCTGAGGTATTGCCAGAGTTAGGTACACTCCAGCTATATGTGTAGGTACCAGTGCCTCCTGTTGGGTTTAATGATATTTCGCCCGTATTGTCCAAGTGGCAAGTTTCCGCCTTTATAATAGGATTAAGGTTTATCTTTTCTGGAGAGGTAATATTGATAATTGTATCTTGAGTACAGTTTCTAAAGTCAGTACTTGTCAATTTAAAATTACCGTTAGGTAGATTGCTCAATGAAGCCGAAGTTTCGTTCTGAGGAAATTCATTTGAATTAATATTATCCCATTGCAAGGTTAAGTTATTGGTTTCATCTACGCCTGCGATAAAAATATTAATGCTTACTTGTCCTTCTTGCTTCCCGAAACAAACATTATCGGTTTCGATAACATTAAAACTCATGGTTTCAAATGATGTTACTAAAATAGAGTCTTTTGCCATACATTCATTAAGGTCGGTTACTTGGAATACATGCCAACCTGTATCGTTGCTCATCGTTACCAAGTCTCGTTCTACACTTTCTAGCTCGGACTGAGGAGAAAACCATTTATAATCATAAGAATCGCCTAATGGTCCAGATGGGTTCATTGTCCCTCCAGTGATTTCTGTTTGAAGAGTCAGTTCGTTAGGATTAAAGAAACATCCCGTTTGCGAATTTCCCAAAGGAAAATTAATAGACAAAGGAATTGGTTCTGTTACTTCGTAACTACTATTATTGGTACAACCATTAGCATCTGTTACCATTACATTCGCGATTCCAACAGGAATATTCCTAATAGTATCACCAATGGTTCCTCCTTGCCACGTAAATTGATAAGGAGCATTTCCTCCTGTAGCAGTAGCTTTTAGTATAGCGTCCGAGTTTCCCGTACAAGAAATTTCTTTGAGTGGAGAAATGGCAGCAAAAACAGAATCGGGTTCACTAATTAAAGCAAAAGTATCTGCTAGTGGTTTTACACAACCACTAGCATCGCTAACTTCGACGCCATATATTTTACCAATCCCTGCAATATTTAAAGTGTCAGTAGTCTGTCCTGTAAGAGAAATAGGGTTACCTGTGTTTTGGTCATACTCGTACCACTGATAAGTGTATGGGGCATTTTCTTCTGGCGAAAATTTTACAAATATCTTTCCAGATTCTTCGCCTTTGCAGTTAGGTTCAACATAGTCAGGTACTAAATTGATTTCGGAAAGTTGGCTTTTTACCACAAGAGGTACTTCTAGTACACAACCCGCAGCATCGGAAACGAAAAAAGTATGCATTCCTGCGGCAATACCGTCTTTGAAATTGTCAGGTAAAAATCCATCGCCAAAATTATACAAATAATTACCATTACCATTCTGAACATTGATAGCTACCGTTCCGTCAGCTTCATAAAAACAGCTAGCGTCAGTAATAATTGGATTCCCGTTTAGTTCTAATTCTTGTACTTGCAAGGTTTGTTGGTCCGTACAGCCATTATTATCAGTTATCGTAACACTATAAAAGCCCTTTGTCAAGTTCAGTGCTTCGGGAGCATTGAGCGTTTCGTCATGACTCCACCGATAAGTGTAAGGAGGGTATTGAATAGGCGAATTGTTTTGAAGGCTGAGCGTTCCTATGTTTTGGGAAGGGCAATTACTTAGCGATTGAGCAGAAGTAGAAACCCTATTAAGACAATTGATAGTTCTTGCTAATACCGTTTCTTCCAAGGTGGCACAAGGTTCTGCAATCCTTAACGAAACTGAATATTCTGTTCCTTTGGCGAGTCCTTCAAATAGATAGGTTTCAACATTTCCAACATTAATCCAATCGCCATTATCTAAACGTACTTGATAGGTTACATCTGTTGATGCGCTAGTCCAATTCATCCTAAATGAAGTTTCTGTAGAATCGTTTTGGATAGTAGGAATAGGAGTAGTTTGGTCTTCAAAAACAGATACTTTAACCGTGTCGGTTACTACACATCCAAAATTATCAGTTGCCGTTACAATAAACTCTTTATCTCCCAACGATGCTGGGGTATAAGTAACCGTAGTTAAGTTATCAGCACTTAGTTGTGTGGCTGGAGACCAATTGAAAGAAACTTGATGATCAGGAATAAATTCTAAGGACCAACTTCCTAAATCTCCATTACCAACCGTAGGTCTATCGTCATTAATAATCAACTTCCAATCTCCATTAGGACTTCCGTTAGTATTCCATAGGTCAGACCATTCTCCTTCTGGTTGAAAATCGCCTGTTAGAATATTATCGCTGGCATAAGGTTCTCCAAATTGTGGATTTCCATCATGTATAATTTCAGTACTAGAGGGTGTAAAACAAGTTCTTTTAAATTCTTGGCGGGTAGTTGTCGTTGTATTGCCACCATTATCCGTTGAAAGTTCTAAAATGTCACCTGACGGAGCTTGTAAGAAAATATCCAAATCTTCTCTAGCAAAATGAGAAAGACTATCGATACAAACTCTAGTCAAAATACCTGCTTCGAGTCTATTAAACGGCAATCCACTCACATTTAAAACAGAAACTAAAGGTTCTTCATTGTTTAATACTCCAATGGGAGCATTTTCGGTTTTAGAAAATGAGCCACTTAGGTTATTCGTAAATGAACCTGTTTGAGCGGTTGTGATGTCTAAACTATTAGAAAGACAAACGGAAGTGTCCGAAAATAGGGTTTCGATTGCCAATACCGAGTCTCGAATAATAAACTGAACCGTATCGGGAATACATCGAGTAATATCAAGAATACCATCTTTGTTGGTAGGTATGATTTCGATACTTAATAATTCTCCATCATCATCAAGTTCATCTTGAATAGGGATTATGGGCACATTGAAAGAGTTACTTCCTGAGGGAACAGTTATTGTTGACGGAAAAATTTCAAAATCAGCACCTGCCAAGGCTGTTGAAGATACTATTTTCAAATCGTAAGTTAGGTCTGTTTGTGTAGGTGCAGGATATAAAAAATTTATAAAACCAGTATCTTGACATGATTCTGATAAAAAAGGATTAGTACCATTAGAACGTGTTCTTCTCGATATTTGAGCGGTGTTGTCTGCATTTCCTACGCTTCGCATTCTCAAAAACACACCACTATCATTGAATGGGTCGCCTATGTCTGCTATACCAACAATTAATTTATACGTTTCGCACGAATTTACTCTTGCACCAATAGATTGAACTTTCGTATGTCCATCAAAAATAAATTCCGATTTGCCATCATTGTCAATATATTGATCTGAAAGCTCAGGAGCAAAAGGGATGGTACCACAGCTTAAAGGAATGGGGTCAAAAAAGTTAAAACTATTAATTAGAGCATCCCCTTTTCCTGGAACATTGACCTTGGCTAAGTTTGTGGATAAATCATAATCTGTTCCGTTTGGGTTGGTTCCATCCAAAAACACACCTAAAACATCGGGTTCTAAATTAGGATTTGAAACTTGAAAACAAGGATCTTCGAAATAGTTTTCAGAAGCATAAACCAAGTCTATAACTACAGAATCTCCAAAGGAAATAAAATTAATTTCATAATAACTTTGATCCAATAATGTTTCAGTTGGTGCGATAGCCTGCAAACCGCCTAAAATGGGACTTTCTTTTAAATCCGTATTAGACAATGCGGCAGCAGAATCAATAATTCCTCTTTCGTTAGGCAGTAAAGGGTTTTGTTGAATTAATCCCGTACTCAAAATAATACCTTGGTCTATATCCAAAAAAGAGGATCCGTTTTGAAAAACGCCAGTCGCAGAAGTATCTCCAACATAAGTGACATTAGTGACTAATATTCCATCTTGGTTCAAGAATTGTTTGGCTAAATTGTCTGGAGAAAGCCCAAAATTGTCTGCTTGAATAACGGTTAAATCATTCTGAGCAAACAGATTTGAATTTACTAAGACCATTATAAACAACAAGGAAGGAAATAGCTTGGCAGTAATAAAATGGTTTTTCATTTTTTTAATTAAATTTTCAATAAGAATAGTATTCAAAGGTACGGATTGTTGTAGTAACTTCTTTTTAGGTTGCAAGAATAAAATATTTCCTAAAAAAACGATGAGTTTTAGAATTAATTTTGTGGCTAGCCTATTTTTAGTAATTGCTACATTAGTTTTTTGTAGCACAAATCAAGCTAAAATCACGAATTTACTAAACTTTGATTTAATTTGACGGACTTAAGTTTAAATCAATAGCTCTCATTTTTAAGTACAGCTATTGTTGTTCATTATATCTTTTATCTGTTTTGCTTTATGAATTTTGTTGGGTTTAGATATCCATCTGTAACGGTTGAATAACCAGGACCTATTGGTAAATTAATATTACTTCTAATTTCGAAGTGCAGATGTGCGAGGTATTGCCCACCAGCATTTCCGATAGTTCCGATTTTCATTCCTTTTTTAACCCACTGTTTTTCTTTCACTAGAATTTCATCACAGTGTGCATATAACGATTCCACAAGTTTTCCGTTCGGCATTTTGTGTATTATCCGAATCACATTTCCCCATCCTCCGCCATAGTTCTTAGCAAGTTTAACATACCCGTTTGCTATTGAGTAAATAGGGTCTCCTAAATCGGTATTTCCACCAGTCACTGCATTCCAATCATCTCCTAAATGATTATTTACAAGAAACTTTTGAGCATTATAATATCCTTTTGCGTTTGGCTTTCCGACGGGAAAATCAAAGGATTTGGCTATGTAATTGGAATTGTAAACGAAGTCAAGTTTATTTTTAAATAATTTCTCAGTACCCGTTTTCGATTGAGTTCTTTTAGTTGAATTATTGTCTGCTTTATTGCAAGCTATAGAGAGACAAATTATGAAAATGTAGGCTTGGATTTTTATAGACATATCTTTTTGATGAGTACGCATTAAACAAACATTTGTGAAGTGTTTTATTTAGTAGGCGATAATGAGGAATTATTTATAATTTTTCATATTCAGTTATTATTGGCATATGGTCGCTGATATCTAACCAATTTTTAGCAGTCCCAACCTCTAATTTTGTTAATATTTTTTCAAATTCACTTGAGCCAAAAACATAGTCAATGTGATAATTCTGTCGATTTTTTTTCTAAATGCTCCATTACAATTCCAAGTTACTATTTTCAAAGCTATTTATTTCATTACTCAGAACCCATTTCTGTCTTCACAAATTACAATAATTTTGCTCGTTTTCTAGATACCTAAATTTGATAAACGACGCTATAACTTTAATAAAGTAAATTACAATGTCATAAAGAACAACTCTATTGTCGGGTTAGCACTTTTCAATATAGTGAATTAATTCTTTTGTCTCATTAAGCTAGTTAGATATATCTAACGAAGAATTTTAATAGTAATTTTACTCTATTTAGAAAGCATTAATAACCAATCCCAATAAAAGGGGGATGATAAATTTTATAGATTTCTTTTTATTAATCAACTAATTTTAATATATTGGGAATGTTTAATTGGTTAACCAGTTTGGTTTTCCAAATATAATAATGTAATTCAATGCATAAACAAACATTTGCCCTGGTGTTATTTTTATTAAATACAAGTTTCTTGTTTTCACAAGAAGCATCTATTGTAGTAGAGAATATACAAAAATTTAATGAAGTTATAAAAAATGTATCTGAAGGAACTACCATCATTTTGAAAAATGGAGAATGGAAAAATGTAGTATTAAACATAAAAGGAATTGGTACAAAAGAAAAACCTATAACGGTAAAAGCAGAAACAGCAGGACAAGTAATAATTACGGGAGACTCTAAAATGACAATTGCAGGGGAGTATATTACAGTTAGTGGGTTATGGTTTAAAGATGGAAACCCAACTTCTAAATCAATTATCTCTTTTCGGAAAAGTTCTAAAGAAATAGCTAATAATTGTAGGTTAAGTAATACCGCTATTTCTTACTACAACCCTTTAGATAAAACGGTAAAATCTCATTGGGTGGATTTGTGGGGAAAGAATAATAGGGTAGATCATAATAATTTTACAGGCAAAAAAAATGAAGGAACAACCTTGGTTGTTTGGCTAAAAGGAGACGAGTCCATTGAAAATAATCATAGAATAGATCACAATTTTTTTGGCAAAAGACCAGAATTAGGGGTAAATGGAGGTGAAACGATTAGAATTGGAACAAGTACTAATTCAATGAAATCTTCGAACACTATTGTTGAAAATAATATATTTAAAAACTGTGATGGGGAAATAGAAATAATATCAAATAAATCTGCAAATAATATTTTTAGAAATAATTTATTTTTAGAGAGCAAAGGTACTTTGACATTAAGACATGGGAATAATGCTATCGTCGAAAGAAATGTGTTTCTTGGAAATAATGTTTCCAAAACAGGTGGCATTAGAATCATAAACGAAGGTCATGTTGTTAGAAATAATCTAATGATTGGTCTGAAAGGAGCAGGGTTTAGAGGGCCTATTGTTTTAGTTAATGGGGTTAAAAATTCACCTTTAAATAGGTATCATCAGGTTAAAAATGTAAATGTTCAGAACAATACTTTAATCAATTGTGGGCAAATAGTTTTTGGTGCAGGAAAAAACGAAGAACTAACGCTAACGCCTCTGAATACCGTTTTTGCGAACAATTTAATTACAAATGCTGATGGAGGAAAAATATTTGAGATTTTGGATGATGTTTCAGGAATCAGTTTCGAAAACAATATCGTAGAGTCTAGTGCAGAAGTAGATGAAAGTTTATGTACTAAAGTTAATATAAATTGGGAGTTATTAGGGGCATTACCAATGCCTAATAGTGAAAATCCTGAATTGATTTCAAAATATAAAGACGAGAAAAGCCCTGTCTTAGATATCGTAAAATCGGAGAGAAATCCATTTGTAGTAGGAGCGTTTAATTTGGGGAATAAAAAGAACCCTATTGCTTTGAGAATGAAAACTGGACCTAGTTGGAACCCACATATTATTGAACCTATTGAAATTATTGAACCCCAAAATATCACAGTAGAACCGGGAGTAGGAACGTTGTCAAAAGCTATTAAGAAAGCAAATGGAATTACAACAATACGCTTAAAAGATGGCGTTTATGTTCAAGAAAAAACACAGAAACTGGGGGCACAAATTACAATTGTTGGAACTGGAAACACTACAATCAAAGCTGCAAATAAATTAGAAAAACCATTAAATTACTTTTTTAGAATAAAGGAAGGAGCTAAAGTAGTGTTTGAAAATATAGTATTTGATGGAAATAATGACACACAAGTAAAATACGCTATTGTTTCCCCTGATAAAGAAAATAATGAATTGTATAATTTATTTATTGATAATTGTCAATTTAAAAATTTTAACAACAAAAAAGGAGGAAGTATTTTTAAAGCCTACGTGGGGACTTTAGCGGATACAATAAGTATTAAAAATTCTCGCTTTGCAAATAGTTATAGAGGGTTGAATTTGTCCTATGAGAAAAATAGTATAGGTAAATATAATGCGAATACAATATTGATTCATAACTCCGTTTTTCAAAACATTGAAGAACATGCTATAAATTATACAAAAACAGGTTATTTAACGCATACAGGTAAGGGGAAATTATTAATAACCAATTCTATATTTAGTAATGTAGCTAACATAGAAAAGGGCAAGATTATTAAAACTAAAAACATTCCTCAAGTATCCATCACTAATACAGTGTTTCAGAATAGCTACGAAATCATTACCCCAATAAATTTAGAAGGAGAAGGTTCTTTTATTGAAAACTGTGTTTTTAATGCTTGCGGTACGGTATCTACCGCTAAAGGGGCTATTCAGAAAAATATATTTTATAAAAATCCAAAATGGGAGGATAAAAAGAACTTTATTCCAAGTGCAAAATCTATTCTATTAAAAGAAAATAATAAAATAAATATTATTGGCTTATTAAGAAATTAAAACCACCAACTAATATCAAAAAATATGAAATCAACTCTGTTTTTTAAAGTAATAATACTTACTATTTTAGTTTTTAACTTTTCTTGTCAGGATAACAATAACTTAATTGTGGTTTCTGATTTAGCTGAACTTAATGAGATTATAAAAAAAGCAGAACCTGGAGATAATATTGCTTTGAAAAATGGTGTTTGGAAAGATGTTCAAATAAAATTTAGAGGAAAAGGAACAAAAGAAAAACCTATAACTTTAAAAGCTCAAACAGCAGGTAAAGTCACTATTGAAGGTCAATCATATTTGAAATTCGGAGGGGAATATTTAACGGTAGAAGGCTTGCATTTTAAAAATGGATTTTCGCCATCTAATGCGGTTATAGACTTTAAAATAACGAATAAAGATAAACCAGACGAAATAGCTAATAATTGTAAAGTCACTAATTGTGTTATAGAAGATTTTAATCAACCCAAACGTGATAAAAAAGATTTATGGGTTAATTTCTGGGGAAGACATAATGAATTAAGCAATTCTTACATAGCAGGTAAAACCAATAAAGGACCAACAGTAAGAATAAATATTGCGGGGATAGAAAGTATTAATAATTACCACAAAATTATCAACAACCATTTTGGACCAAGGCCTGTAAAAGGAGGCCCAAGCGGTGAATCGATTCAATTAGGCGATAGTTATACTTCTATGTCTCCAAGTCATACCTTAGTAGCTAATAATTTATTTGAAGAATGTAATGGTGAAGTTGAGATTATTTCAAGTAAAACCAATTTTAATGTTTTCAAAAATAATGTGTTTTATAAAAGTGAAGGCTCTTTAGTTACCCGTCATGGAAATTACGCTACCATTGATGGGAATTATTTTATTGGTGATGGTAAGAACGAGAACTATGGTGGAATTAGAATCATAAATACAGGGCATTGGGTTGTGAATAACTATTTTTATGGTCTAAAAGGAAAGAGTTTTAGAAGTCCATTAGCTGTAATGAATGGTATCCCTAAGTCGCCATTAAATCGTTATAATCAGGTTACCGATGTTGTTGTTGCATATAACACCTATATAAATTGTAGCTCGCCATGGCAATTTGGTGTCGGAACAAACATTGCTCAAGCTGATGTGTTGCCAAAATCTGAAATTCGTTCAGCGAGAGCAATTCGAACTACAGTTGCTAATAATATAATTTATAATGCAAAAGGGCTAGAAAATATTGTTGTTGAAAACGACAAAGCTGATGGAGTCACTTTTAAAAATAACATCATAAATAATCAAGGTGTAAAGTTCAATAATTTTAATGGTGGGATTATTGAGGTTCCATTTACACTTGAAAAAATATCTGATTATATTATGATTCCTACGGATATTCCTAATGATTTTGAAGCGTTTAATGGTTTTGATTTTAATACTATTGAGACCGATTTGTTTGGAAACTCTAGAGCTAATAATAAAGGTATTGGAGCAGTAATAGGTACGGATGTTTCCAATCCTAATATTTTAGATAAATCTAAATATGGAACATCATGGTATTCGAATGTAGTAGAACCTAGAGTGCCAATAACACATATAGTAGCTAAAGCCGAAGACTTACAAACCCAAATTAATAATGCTAGTAATGGTGATATTATCGCTATTGCAGAAGGAGTCCATAAGATAAAGGAGTCTTTAGTGATTAATAAAACGCTTACTATTCAGTCTCAAACGGGAGCAAAAGCACAGCTTGTGTTTTTGGGTACTAAAGCCACTCCATTATTTTCTTTGCAGTCTAAAGGAAAACTAACCGTAAATAATTTAAACTTAAAAGGAAATAACACGAATTATGCCTTTGCTAGTTTAAAGAAAAACATGTCTAACCATTTCGGTTTAACCGTGTCTAACGCTGAGATAAGTAATTTTGATTATGTATTAAAGGTATATAAAGAGTCTTTTGCAGAGCGAATTACTTTTGAAAATTCATTAATTAGAGATTGTGAAAATGGCATAGAATTATCTGAAGAAACAAACGATAAAGGCGATTATAATACTGAATATTTAACCATAAAAAACTGTGATTTCAATAATGTAAAAGCTAATGTTATCGATTATTATAGAGGTGGTTATGATGAATCTACAATTGGAGGAAACCTTTTAATTTACAATAGTACATTTACGAATTGTGGTGCAAAAGAGAAAAATAAAAGATTACTAAACCATAATGGTATTGTGAATGTAAATATTACTAAAAACACATTTAATAACAATGCAGTAGATTTTGTGTCTATTTTATGGGGAGCGAAAAATAATATAGAATCAGAGAACAATTTAATTAATTCAGGAAAAATAATAACTGAAGAGAATTTAGTTATGAAATTGATGTACTAAAAATTATGGCAAAAAAAATAGTAACATTTGGTGAAGTAATGATGCGTCTATCCCCACCGGGATATGAGAAATTTTCTCAGGCTTCTTCTTTCGAACTTGTGTATGGAGGCGGTGAAGCAAACGTAGCTATTTCATGTGCTTATTTGGGCATGAAAGCTGCTCATGTGACTCGTTTTCCAGACAATGCTATTGGAAAAGCGGCGGCACAGTTTTTACGCAAACATTGGATAAATACAGAGCATGTGATTTATGGAGATGACATGATGGGGAAATATTTTCTTGAAAAAGGGGCAGTACATAGATCTAGTCAGGTAATTTACGAAAGAGAAGGGTCTTCTTTCTCCTTAATAAAGCCTTCAATGGTGGATTGGGAAGAGATTCTCAAAGATGCTGATTGGTTTCATTGGACAGGGATTACTCCTGCCATTTCGGAGGGGGCAGCGCAGTGTTGTCTAAACGCAATCAAAATGGCAAATAAATTGGGAATACCAGTCTCAGGAGATATTAATTCACGTAATAATATGTGGAAATACGGAAAGACTATGCAGGAAGTTATATCTGACTTGACACAAAATTGCGACGTCGTAATTACCAGCAGCCACGGCATCAAAGAGATGTTTGGATTGGGCGAACCTGAAGATAAATTCCTTTCTTTGGCGAAGCAGTTGATAGACACTTTTCCTAAGATTAAGAAAGTGGTGAAAAAAACAAGAAAAACGTTAAATGCTTCTCATAACCAAATTCAAGGCAAATTGTGGAACGGTAAAGAATATATGAAATCCGACATGTTGAACATAACTCATATTATAGATCGTGTTGGTACAGGAGATGCCTTTGCTGCAGGTCTTATTTATGGCCTATTGCATTACGATGATGAACAAGCTATATCTTTTGCTTCCTCCGCCTGTGCTTTAAAACATACCATTTTAGGAGATGCGAATATGGTGTCTTTGGAAAATGTAGAAAGTTTAATGCAGGGCGATACTTCTGGGGCAATAAGGAGGTAGATTTTGAAAGGAAACTATATGAAAGCTAAAACAGCGAAAGGACTAAATAATAAATAAATGCACACGATAACTATTAAATCGATATTCCAAGTACTATTAATGGTTAGCCTTTTTTTGGTGATTAGTAGTTGTAAAGAACAAGCAAAAAAAGTTCAAAGCGAAATGTCAAAGGGAGTCAAATATCCTAGTGATGTTATTCCTTTTATGGATGAATGGAAAATTCTTTTAGGCGATGGTACACGGTCTGAAGATTTAATGAATTTTGAGAAAAAAGGTTTTTTTTATGTTGCCAATGAGAATAATATTGATTGGGTTGTTTATAAAACACCTAATTCAGGTATTACTTCAAAGACTTCAAGCAATACAAGGTCTGAACTTGGTCAAAAAAAACACTGGATACCAGAAACAGGAGGTAAATTAACAGGAACATTAAAGGTGCAACACGTCTCAACAACAGGAGATGCTACAGTTGCCTCTTCATATTCAGTAGTTATTGGACAAATTCATAGTGATGAAGGACACGAAAACGAACCTTTGAAAATTTATTATAAAAAATTCCCAAGCCATACAAAAGGCTCTGTATTTTGGAATTATGAAATCAATACAAAAGGCGATAACATTGGGAGATTTGATTACTCTACTGTAGTTTGGGGGCATGATTTTTCAGTTGTTGGTACTAATCCAACCAAATATCCAAAAGAACCAGAAGATGGGATAGAACTAGGCGAAGAATTTAGCTACGAAGTAAATGTTTATAATGGGATTATGTATCTCACTTTTATGAGCGACGGTCACAAAACAGTTCAATTTACAAAGAGTTTAATCGAATCAGAATTTGCAACGCGTACTGATATTCCTGAACAAGTTTTACGAGTTTACGCCAATAAGGATAAAGGTAAAGGCATTGAACGTAAAAAAGCGTATGCGGGCGAAATAAATTATTTTAAGCAAGGTGCATATAATCAGGCTAATGCCAAAAGTACTAAATCTGAGATTTATGGAGGCGATATTGTTAAGCAATATGATAACGGGAGTTATGCTGAGGTGTGGTTTAAAAATGCAACAGTGGGGGAAGGGACAAAGCCAATAAAAAATTAAATTTATGACGAATCTATCAAAATATTTCCAATTAAACATCTTACTACTATTTATGGCTTTGATTGTCTTTTCTTGTAAAGAACAATCTATTCCTAAAATTATTAAAAGTGATTCGTCTCAACATCCAAAGTTAATCTTAACAAAAAAAGGGGTTGAAGAAATTAGAGCTAATTTAGGAACGGTTCCAATTTTTGATAAAACCTTAAAAGCTGTTAAAGAAGAAATTGATGCGGAAATTGCATTAGGCATAGACACACCAATACCTAAAGATTATTCTGGAGGATATACGCATGTACGGCACAAACGTAATATGGTAGTACTGCAAAAAGCTGGTGTATTATATCAAATTTTAGATGACGAAAAATATGCCAAGTATGTAAAAGACATGCTTATGCAATATGAAGCTATGTATAAAACATTGCCATTGCACCCTAAAACTCGATCCTATGCAAGAGGTAAATTGTTTTGGCAATGTTTAAACGACTCGAACTGGTTAGTTTATGTAAGTCAAGCTTATGATTGTATCTATGATTATTTATCGGAAGAAGAACGTAATCAATTAGAAACTAATTTATTTAGACCATTTGCAGACCATATTTCAATAAACAGTCCACAGTTTTACCAAAGAGTTCATAATCATAGCACATGGGGGAATGCCGCTGTAGGTATGATTGGTTTGGTGATGGATGATCAAGAATTAATTGACCGAGCACTCTACGGAATTAAAGATTTAAAATTAGATGCCAAAGAAAAAGATGATGACGGTGGTTTTTTAAATAAAGATGGAAAAGCTGGATTTTTAGCTAATATCGAAGAGCCCTTTTCACCAGACGGTTATTATAATGAAGGTCCCTATTACCAACGGTATGCCATGTATCCTTTTTTGATTTTTGCTGAGGGATTACATAATGTTAAACCAGAATTGAAAATCTTTGAATATAAAGATAGTGTTTTGTTAAAATCAATTAATGCCTTACTTAATTTATCTGACGCTGACGGTGAGTTTTTTCCGCTTAATGATGGTCAAAAAGGAATGTCTTATTATACAAGTGCTTTAGTTACGGCAGTAGATATTTCGTATCATTTTGGTACACAGGCCCCTGGGTTATTATCCATCGCAACAGAGCAAGGTAGCGTGTTGCTAGACGATTCTGGTTTGGCTGTAGCTTTAGGAATTAAAAACAAAAAAGCTGTGCCTTTTGAGAAAAAATCCATTAATCTTTCGGATGGATCAAAAGGAAAACAAGGCGGTGTTGCCATATTAAGAAATGAAGATATAGAACTGGTGTTTAAGTATGCATCACAAGGCTCTAGTCATGGCCATTATGATAAATTATCATATTCATTATATGAAGATGGAGACGAAGTTCTTCAAGACTATGGTTTGTCAAGATTTGTAAATATTGAGCAAAAAGGAGGGGGGAATTACTTAAAAGAAAACAAGACTTGGGCAAAACAAACCATTGCACATAACACAGTTACGCAAAATGAAACCTCCCATTTTAACGGTAAGTATGAAATAGGAAGTCAACACCATTCTGTGTTAAATTATTTCTCTTCAGATAATGAAGTGGTGCAGGTGGCAAGTGCTATCGAACGCAACGCCTACTCAGGAACAGAGCTATTGCGTACAATGGCAGTTATAAAAGATGAAAATTTAGAAAAGCCATATGTATTAGATATTATGAAGGTAATTTCTGATAAAGTTAATAAATATGATTTCCCATACTATTTTTTCGGTCAAGTGATACAAACAAACTTTGAATACAAAACACCTAAAACATTATCTGCTTTGGGTGATAAAAATGGCTATCAACACCTATTTGTTGAAGGAAGAGCCAATGCTGTTAGTGGAAATAGTAAATTAACATGGTTAAATAACCGAAATTTTTACACCTTAACTTCAATTACGAATGGTAATGACGAACTATTCTTTACAAGAATTGGAGCCAATGACCCTGAATTTAATTTGAGAAGAGACCCCGCATTAATGTTAAGGCGAGACAACAGCCAAAACACGCTTTTTGTTTCTACAATCGAATCACATGGATCTTATAGTCCCGTTACAGAATCTGCAGTAAACTCTAAAAGTAGTATTGTAGAACTAAAAGTTGTATTAGATACAGATATGTATACAGCGATAGAAATTACTCTTGCAAACAACAAAAAAACATTGTTTATAACAGCAAATTTACTATCATCACAAAAACACAGCGTAAAAATTAATGGAAAAGATTACCTATGGACAGGTAATTATTATTTCAAATAAAATACAATTAAACTTATGAAAAGATTTAGCGAAAAGTACCTGATAACAAAGAATATGGAATGGGAAGCCCTTGGTGGTGGTGTATCAAGAAAATTTTTAGGTTATGATAATCAAATTATGATGGTAAAAGTAAAGTTCGAAAAAGGTGCATTAGGTGCTCCACATCAGCATTTTCATACTCAAGCGACTTATTGTGTTTCTGGAAAATTTGAATTCGAAATTGATGGGGTTAAAAAAATTGTAGAAGCAGGAGATGGTGTATATATTGAGCCTAATTTATTACACAGTGCAGTTTGCTTAGAAGAAGGTATGTTAATCGACACTTTTAGCCCTGTAAGAGAAGATTTTTTAAGTGGAGGTGCTGTGTCTTATTTTGGAGATAAGCCTTGAAAAAATACTCGCTCTTAACAGAAATATATTCTTATTTGGTGTTAGGGGAGGCTGTTTTGAATAAAACTTCTACTAAGCGTATCATAAATAGAAGTATTAATTTTTGTAAATCTGTTAGTTTAGTAGAGGGAGTTTAATGTAAAAAATGGTTAGTTGTTGTTTTTTTAAAATTTAATAATGAAAATGTTTTAATTAACGAAATTTTGTTTATATATTTGGAATAATGAAACTGGTTAACCAAACTGGTGTACCAAATGAATGTATTCTATATTCTTCGTAAGAACATTCTTAAAAAACAAAAAAGTAATTATGAAACTAAAATTTACAATAACCCTGTTTTTGCTAATGTTATTAAATGTTAGCTCCTTCGCACAAGAAACGTATAAGTTAACTGGAGTAGTTACTTCGAGTGTAGATAACGAGCCGCTTATTGGAGTTACAGCCCAAGTCTTAAACTCTACTATCGGAACTTCGACAGACATTGACGGGAAATTTTCATTAGAAGTCAAGAGTGGAGATGTAGTAGAGTTTACGTTTATAGGTTTTACTGATCAACAGATTATAATTACAGGACAAGAAACCCTTAATGTAGTTTTATTAGAAGGTTCAAGTATATTAGACGAGATAGTTGTAGTTGGGTATGGAACACAAAAAAAATCACATCTTACTGGAGCCATTTCTAAGGTAAAAAATGAGACTCTAGATCAAATAGCAGTAGCAAGAGCTGATGATGCTTTGATAGGGCAAGTATCTGGGGTTAATATCCAAGCTACTAATGCAGAAGCTGGTGGTGCTCCTACTATTACGATAAGAGGGGTAGGTTCAGTGACTGCTGATTCTGGACCAGCCGTGGTAGTAGATGGTATTGTAGTAAGTTCGGAATTTCTTGGTAATTTAGATATGAACGATGTTGAATCTTTTGAAGTCTTAAAAGATGCAGCTTCTGCCGCTATTTATGGAAGTGAGGGTTCTAACGGAGTCATTATGATAACTACCAAAAGTGGTAAGGCAGGAAAGACAAAATTTAGTTATCAAACCTATATAGGATTTAAAAATGCACACGGGAGTGATGATTATAGAAAGAGTGTTGCCGCTTGGGCAGAAGAAGAGCAGGCAGCTACTGGTACTCTTTCAGGTGAAACAATATATGCACAAGAATTAGTTAGTATTACTGGTGTTGATAGAGATTGGCAAGATGTTTTTTTTGAACAAGGAAATATAACAAGCCATTCTTTATCTGCACGTGGCGGTTCCGAAAACACCAAATTTAGCACATCTTTAAGGTATTTACACGACGAAGGAGTTGTGATAACAGATGACTATAAATTGTTTACAGGGACATTAAAACTGGATACAAAATTAGGTAAAAAACTTAAAATGGGCGTAAGGGCGACACCTTCGTACTCTACACAAAGGAGATTACCAACATCAATACATAATCCTACTCGACAATCACCATGGTTACCTATCTATCATACCGAAGAAACATTGCAATATATTGATCGTGATGATTACCCAAATGTTGGCGTTGGGGACTACTTTTGGGAAGACCATCTAGTAAATTTGGACTTGGATGATGATGGTAACACCGAAAGACCTCGTACTTCAGGGGATTCAAATCCTTTTCAACAATATGTTGAACGAGAGCACTACGAATTCAATACTAAACTATTCGGATCTACTTATTTGAGCTATAAAATAATAGATGGATTAACAGCAAAGACTTCTCTTGGTATTACTTTGGATCAAAGAAAAAGAACAAGGTGGGATGGTACTAACTACCATGCAGCTGGTGCAAGTAGGTCTCAATACAATTTACAAGAAAGATTTA
This sequence comes from uncultured Saprospiraceae bacterium, assembly GCA_937922815.1. Classification (GTDB taxonomy): domain Bacteria; phylum Bacteroidota; class Bacteroidia; order Chitinophagales; family Saprospiraceae; genus CALAJP01. Next base: position 13,484 of record CALAJP010000289.1, on the reverse strand, counting down.
GGACGAGAATTATTTCAGATAATACTTTAGCTTATAATAGAGATCTTGGGAAAGGACATGAAATCAACTTACTTGGAGGAGTAACTATACAGCGACGAACTTCAGAAAATAGTGATATAACAGGTAATGGTTATACGAATGATTTATTGAAAAATTTACAGGGGGCTACCGCTATTTCCGAATTTGAGGAAATAAATACAGAAAGGAATAAAATAGGATATTTTGCTAGAGTTAATTATGCTTTTGCTGACAAGTATTTGATTAATGCTTCTTTTAGAAGAGATGGAAGTTCTGTTTTTGGTTTGAGTACAAAATGGGGTAATTTCCCTGCCGCATCTATAGGTTGGAATGCTCATAATGAAGCTTTTTTACAGAATAGTAGCATTGTTAGTCGATTAAAACTTAGAATTAGTTACGGTCTTACAGGTTCAGAGAACTTTAATGTAGGCGATGATATTGTTAATGTTTGGCCTTATTTGGCTTTATTAGAAAGTACTAATGCGATAATAGAAGGAGGAATTTCGCCAGGTGTTTCACCTCTTAATATAGTGAATGCTTCATTACAATGGGAAGCATCTGAAGAATTTAACCCTGCTATAGATTTTGGGTTTTTAAATAATAAAATATCAGGATCTATTGATTATTATAGTAGAACAAGTGATAAATTACTTTTGGAAAACCCTGTGTCCTATATCTCGGGCTTCAATTCAGGTATTGTTAATCTAGGAAAAGTTCAAAATAGAGGATGGGAATTTGAGTTAAGAACTAAAAATATAGCCGAAGGGAAATTTTCTTGGAATTCAACGATAATCGCTTCTACAAATCAAAATGAGTTATTAGATTTTGGAAATTCAAATAATGCTTTATTAGAAGATACTTATGGAAGAAATTCTCAATGGATTAATAGAGTAGGGCAACCTATTTCATCATTTTGGGGATATGTAGTTGACGAGGAAGCTTATGATGAAGTTGCTTTTAGAACAGCTTATGTTGATAATCCTTGGAATAGAATTAATGGAGAGGCAGACGACACTATTGTAAAAGATTTGAATGGAGATGGTATTATTACAGAAGAAGATAAGACTATATTAGGAGACCCATATCCAGACTTGATTTATAGTTTTACCAATGAATTCAAATATGGAGATTTTGACTTTTCATTTATGATTCAAGGAAGCTTAGGAGCCCAAGTAAATAATATTGGAGACCAATATTTCTATAATTGGTTTGGAAATAGAACTAAGAGTGGTGGCGAAGCACAAGCAGTTGCTGACGGTGTAGTGCCACACGAATCTTTTATCCAAGAAAAAGTATTGACGAGCGAGGTTATTGCAAGTGCAGATTACTTTTCATTAAGAAATGTAACACTAGGTTATAATATGTCTAAAGATATTTTATCTAAAATTGGTTTTGCAGGATTAAGAGTTTATGCAACAGCTCAAAATCTACTCTATGTTACAGCTGATGACTACCATGGATTCAACCCAGAACATGTAGACGGTAGCAATCCTAGAGCTTACGGTTCACAAAGAGCAGGTACACCTATATTTAGAACAGTAACTTTTGGTTTAAACTTGGATTTTTAATCGAAAAAAAACAAATCATGAAAAATATAAAATATTTATTAATAGTTGCGGCGGGTTTTGTTATTGCGTCTTGTGATTCAGACCGTTTTTTGAACCCATTACCCGATTCTGCGATTACTGTTGAAGGGTTTTTTCAATCCGACCAAGATGTGTTAGCGGGAATTGTAGGGATTTATGATGCTTTTCAAGGGGTTAATGAAAACACAGTAACCAATATTGGTAATGTTAACAGAGGGCTTCAATTTGAGCACCTTTTGACTGAACATCGTTCTGATAATACAAGAAACGCAACATTAGAAGGGTCTAAATCTGATTTTCATAGATATACTGTTGAGGCAAATAATGTAGAATCTGAAGATTATTATGCTTCAATGTATCAAGCTATTTTTAGAGCAAACAACGTATTGGATTTTATTGATGTAGCAGACCCTACTAACCAAGCAAGGTACGCAGCCGAAGCAAAGTTTTTAAGAGCGTATGCCTATTTTAAATTGGTTAGAATGTTTGGCGATGTACCTTTAGTAACATCGGTAACACAAGCTGATGATACTGAAGCTCTTTTTACGAGAATCTCTACGGAACAAATTTATATTCAAATTATAGCAGATTTGCAAGAAGCTATTAATAATTTGGATAACAGCTATAAGTCTAGAGCTTCAAAAGCAGCCGCTCAAGGAATACTCGCTAAAGTTTATTTGACACAATCAAGCCCTAATTATTCAGCAGCTCAACAATTATGTGAAGATATTATAGCTAGTCAAGATTATACTTTAGTAAATGATTTTAATGATGTCTTTTATTCAGAACTGAATGATGAAATAATTTTTGCGATTCAATATGAAACAGGCAACGCTCAAGAAAGTCAAAGTTTTTCATCTGAATATACTTCTGCTTTCCGACAAGGAAGGGAAGACGGACAGAACATTGTAAACGCTAACCTTTTTATGGATTTTGCCATGTATGGGGGGAACAGAACAGCTACTTCTATCACCAATTTAGGTTTTCTTGGACAGGATGAAAATGAAGTTGCCAAATTTTTACCAGAAGGATCTGACATTACTACTTCACCTCCGTCATATGGAGCAAGCACTCGTGATGCAGGTAATGATTACATTGCTTTGCGTTATGCCGATGTGCTTTTGATGCATGTAGAGTCTTTGATTGGTGATGGTACACAAACAAGTGATTCTGGAGCTTTAAATTCTTTTCAGCAAGTTCGAAATAGAGCAGGGCTAACGGATTTGGTTTCTAATGTTACTAAAGAGGATTTGCTAACTGAAAGACGTGTAGAACTTGCGTTTGAGAATCAACGTTGGTTCGATCTTCTTAGGTTCGGCGTAGCAGAAAATGTATTAAGTGCACATGCTGTGGATAGAGGATATGTATTTACTTCTAGAGCACTATTATTACCAATTCCTTCAAGCGAAATAAATTTAAGTGGAGGTATTTTAACACAAAACCCTGGTTATTAATATTAAAAAAGTTAATTATGAAATATAAAATAAATGCTTTTGTTGGTTTAGTAATGATGCTTTTTAGCTTGTTTATGGTTGGTTGCGTTGGGAATGAAATTTTTCGAGATGATTTACCTGACTCCAATTCTAAACCCGATACAGCGTTGCCTCAGGCTAACTTCTCTTATGCTTCTACTCTTGAAGACTTTAGAACGATTAATTTTACGAACCTTTCTACGGAGGCAACCCTTTTTGAATGGAATTTTGGAAGCGATAATATTTCTATGGAAAAAGACCCAACATATACTTTCGAAGAAGGAGAAGGAACTTATAGTGTAACATTAAAAGCGGCTGATGCATTAGGAGTCGTCAGCACGGTTACAATAGATGTTATTGTGGTTGAAGGTCCATTTCAGCCTATCATTATTGAATCAGGTTTTGAAGACGATGCTTTACCTGAAGGAGGAGGAGATGGAAGAGATTCTTGGAGAAACAGTGATTTAGGTGGTGTAATCCAAATTAGTAGTAGTCCTGTTTCTTTCGGTGATCAAGCAGCTAAATTACCGAATGATGAATCTCGGATTGGTTATCAAGAAATTGCTGTAGAACCAGAAACGAATTACGACCTTAGATTCTATTATACGATGTTAAGTAATGCAACTGACCCTTGGGTAACAGTATCTATATTAGGTATAACAGAAAATGGTGTTCCTACATCTCGAGAAGAAGCACTTGCTGCAACTATCGCTTCGGTAACAGTAAACGATACAGAAGACCCTGCAACTTATATTCAACAGACTTTAGCATTTAGTTCAGGGGCAAATAATACAGTAGCTATTTATTTTTATAATGGACCTGTTGAAGCGAGACTTGATGATTTTACTATTGATGTAGGCGCAGACGGAGCAGTGCCCCCTTCTGCGGGTTTTAGTTCTGCACAAAGTGAAACTAACTTTTTGGAGTATTCTTTTAGTAATGAATCTACAGGAGCTACGAGCTATTTGTGGGATTTTGGAGATGGAAATACTTCAACAGAAGAGTCTCCAACTCATGTTTATGATACCCACGATACTTATACCGTAACGCTTACAGCAACCAATGAAGCCAATTTATCAACATCTTTAAGTCAAGGAATAGACATACAGGCGCCTGTGTCAGCAGACTTTACTTTTCAAGTAGATCCAAACGATTATAAAACATACACTTTTACAGATGCTTCAGTGGGTGCAGTAATGCTATTATGGGAATTTGGGAATGGATTCCAATTTACAGGAATGAACCCTACACATACTTATACTGAAGACGGTGTTTATGACGTAACTTTAACTGCTTACAGTGTTACTGGAGCTATTGATAAATCTATACAACAGATTACCGTAGCACAAGGATTTATAGTCCAAGTCCTTAATGGAACTTTAGATGATTTTACAGGAATAGATAATGGAGATAATGTTGATGCTTGGGACATGACTCCCAATTCAACAGTCAAAGCTCTTGACGGAAGCGGTGAAACTGTTCCTAGTCCATACAGAGCACTTTGGAATAATACGGATTTGAATGACTATATAGATGCAACTTATGGATCCAACGAACAACCTGCGAATACTGGTGACGGAAATGCATCAAGAGGAGCTAAATTTAGTAGTAATGACCGCCGTATGTACCAACTGGTTACCGTAGAGCAGGGAGCAAGTTATAAATTCACTATTGATACGAGGTCGGAAGCTGAAGACATCAATACAGAAGTATTTATATTAAACGAAGAAATTACGACAGAAGCTGATATTGATGCCTCTAAAAGCCATTCTTCTATTGATGCATATTATAACATTACGAATGATTTTAATACTTCCAAGTCAATGTTTACTACTAGTTCTTTTGATTTCACAGCATCTTCAAATAAAATTGTTATTTATGTTAGGTCACTAAATGCAGTTGATGGTAGTAATGAAGTCTTTCTTGATAATGTTACTTTGACTGCTAATTGATTGTATATAGCAAATAATAGTATTTGTAGTTACTTGTTTTTTAATTAAAAATAGAGAAATGAATTATTGGTCAATATTGATTGTAAGTTTAATTTTTTTATCAAGTTGTAAAAGTACACACAATGATCTTGTAACAGATACTATTGTTGAAAGTCCTCCTAGTCAGTTTATGGATACAACATCTTACGAATTACCTGATATTGACTTGAACAATTGGAAAGTAACTTTACCGATAGGAAACCCAACAGAAGTAAAACCACCTAAAATTTTAGATTATGCGAATAATGAAACATTAAAGCCATTTATGTATAATGATTCAATAAAAGGAGCATTAGTATTTTATACTTACCCTGGAGCATCTACAACAAACTCATCCTATTCGAGAACGGAGCTACGAGAACAGATGATTCCTGGAAGCAATAATACCAATTGGACGTTTGCTCAAGGAGGAACGATGAAAGGAACTTTGGCTATGGGGGAGATTACCAAAGATTCTGACGAAGATTATCATAGAGCTATTATTATGCAAATACATGGTCGCTTAACTAATAGCCAAAGAGATTTAATCGGTGAAGATGACAATAACGCGCCCCCTATGTTGAAAATATATTGGGTAAATGGTAAAATTAGAGTAAAAACCAAAGTCTTAAAAGATTTAAATGCTACTAACACTGAAATGTTACATACCTCTGCTTGGGGAGATGATGAAGGATATACGTTTCCCGAATATGTTGGGTTTGATAAGTTTACTTTAGAGGTGAAAGTAAGCGAAGGAAGAATGGAGGTAATAATGAATGACTCCTCGAAAGTATATGATGATATTCATATTCAAAAGTGGGGAATATTTGAAAATTATTTTAAAGCAGGTAACTATTTGATAACCCAAGATGATTGGGCGAGCTCGAAAGTTGAGTACTATAAACTAAAAGTATTTCATTAATTTGATTTAAAAAGTTTTGTTTTAATATATTTACGAAAATGTATTTGGTTAACCAACTTATAATATCAAGTAAATGGAATTAGACGCACTTGCTAAAAATGAGAATAAAAAAGTTCAAAATTTAATAATTAGAGGAATCAGGGATATTATTAATCATAAAAATTTAGAACCAGGAGATAAACTTCCTTCGGAAAGGATGCTTTCCGAGAAATTTGAAGTTAGTAGAAGTAATGTGAGAGAAGCTATTCATAAATTAGAGTTTTATGGTTTGTTAAAACCCAAGCCACAGAGTGGAACTTTTGTCGCTAATATAGGTATTGTTGCGTTAAATGGAATGATAGATGATATTCTAAGATTAGATGAACCCGATTTTAAATCACTTGTCGAAACTAGAATACTATTTGAACTTAAAACATCTAAGCTAGCTGCCTTAAGAAGAACCGATGAAGACTTAAAGCAAATGAAGATGGCATTGGAGGCTTATAAAGAAAAGATTGAAAACGGAGAAGATGCAATGCAAGAAGATTTGTTGTTTCATTTGGCTATTGCTAAAGCCAGTGGTAACAGTACAATGAATACTTTTATGTTGATGATTACTCCTGAAATTATTACCAATTTTGAAAAGTATCATGTTTGTGATAAAAACTTAGCGATACGAGGGATAACAGAACATGAAGAAATTTATAATGCTATTTTAAACCAAGATTCGAAACTAGCAAAGCAAAAAATGAAAGAACATTTTAGAGCCTTGTATCAATATTGTTATAATATCTAATCTAGGCTTAGATAAAGAGTTCTTAATACATAATATTTTATTTTTTAATGAACAGTTGCTTCAAGTTCATTAGGTACTTTTATATCAAAAAATATAAAAATGAAATTAAAAAGATTGAGATGGTGGGTTATTGGTTTGATAGCATTAGCTACCGTAATTAATTATATTGACCGTCAAGCATTGCCTGTCTTATGGCCAGATATGGCAGAGGAATTATATCCTGACAAAACAGCTGATGAAAGAAAGGAAATTTATGCTTTAATCTCGACTTTTTTTATATTTTCCTATGCCTTTGGTCAAGCTATTTTTGGGAAAATTTTTGATAAAGTAGGTACAAGAGTTGGTTTTGTACTATCGATAGGCTTTTGGTCAATAGCAACAGCATTGCATGCTTTTGCTAAAGGGGTATGGAGCCTTACTATTTTCCGTTCTTTGCTAGGTGTTTCTGAAGCAGGGAATTGGCCTGGTGCTGCTAAAGGAAATGCAGAATGGTTTCCAACAAAAGAGCGTGCTTTAGCTCAAGGTATTTTTAATTCAGGGGCTGCTGTTGGAGGAATCGTCGCTTTTCCTACGATAGGGTTCTTATCTATTTATTTTACTTGGCATTACATTTTTCTTTTGGTTGGTTTAATCGGCTTGTTATGGCTTATTCCTTGGTGGATTTTGGTGAAATCGCCACCTTCTAAACATCCATGGATAACACAAGAAGAGCGCGATTATATATTAAAAGGACAGCAAAATCAAGATTCTGACGCTAATGGTGAATTTGACGAAGGGTATAACCCTAGTATAGGTAATATGTTAAAGCATAAAGAAAGTTGGGGAGTTATTATTGCATCTGCTGCGATTGACCCTATTTGGTGGTTGTTTATTTTTTGGATACCTCTTTATTTACATGAAGTTTATGGTATGGATGTAAAATCAATTGGCTTTTATGCTTGGGTACCTTATGTAGGTGCAATGTTAGGAGCTTGGTTTGGAGGGCTTTTAGCTCAAAATAGAATAAAAGCAGGTTGGACAGTAAATAACACACGTAAATTGGTAATAACACTTGGCTGTTTAATTATGTTACCTAATTTGTTGGCTATGTCTAATCCTGGAGGCCCTGAAATAGCAGTAATACTAATGGCCGTTATTTTATTTGGTTTTCAAACAGCTATAGGAAATGTACAAACATTGCCTAGTGATTTGTTTGGAGGAAAATCAGTAGGCACATTAGCAGGAATGGCAGGAATGGCAGCTAAACTAGGAGCTTTTGGTTTAACTGCGTTAGTGCCATGGCTTACTTCAGGAGGAAATTATACACCTGCATTTGTTATAGGGGCTGCATTGGCGATAATTGCAATGTCAAGTGTGTGGTTTTTATGCCCTAAAATAGAACCACTTAAGGGAGAATAATAAATGTTATTACAAATTGGATTGTATGAAATAAAAAGAACAATTTTAGTCCATATAGATTCATTCGTAATAACGTCTAATTAATAATAAATAAACTTAATAAATAAAGATGAATAAGAACAAAGGTAAAGTAGCTATTGTCACAGGAGCGACAGGAGGTATTGGATTCGAAGTTGCTAAAAGATTGGGTAAGGATGGTTATACTGTAGTCTTAAACGGTATTCGAGACGATATAGGCGTAAAAAAAGTAGAAGAGTTAACCAAAGAAGGTATTTCTGCCGAATATTGTGGATTTGATGTTACAAACGAGGATGCCGTTACGACAAATATAAAGACTATTGGAGATAAATATGGTAGAATAGATGTTCTTGTAAATAATGCTGGAGGTTTAGGAGGACGTTCTCGATTTGAAGAAATGACTACAGAATTTTATAGAAATGTAATGGCATTAAATCTTGACTCTGTATTTTTTGCCTCTAGAGCAGCTATTCCCTTCTTAAAAAAAGGAGAATACCCAACTATAATCAATTATACGTCTAATGCAGGATGGAATGCAGGTGGCCCAGGAGCAGGGATTTACGGCACATCTAAAGCTGGCGTTCATGCTATAACTAGAGCTTTAGCAAAGGATTTAGCAGAATATGGAATTAGAGTTAATGCAGTTTCTCCAGGTACTATTGATACTCCTTTTCATGCTCAAATAAAATCTACTAAACCAGAAGTTTTTGCTTCCTGGAAAAACAATATTATGTTGGGCCGATTAGGTCAACCAGAAGAAGTAGCTTCTGTAGTTGCGTTTCTAGCGGGTAAAGATGCTGCATTTATAACAGCGGAAACTATCCAAATAGGAGGAGGTCAAGCTTTAGGAATTTAATTTTACAGCAAAAGAAAAGTAATTGCCACATTTCGAATACTCTATTTATGCATTCTAACCCTACGTTAGATAAGAGTTTTATATGATGAAAAAAATGTATCAAATCACAGATATTTTTGGAAGATGAGGTTCATTTGAAAAGGATGTAAAATTTTTAAAATAAATTCGGGATTGGTTATAATGAGTTTATCAAACTTTCATTTTGTTTTTTGGTAAACTCATTTTTTAAATATAAAATATGGCACAATTTACAAGAATAGAAGTTGCACAAGTAATGAAAGAAACAGGTTTGGTACCTCTGTTTTTTCATAATAATATAGAAGTGGCTAAACAGGTCTTGAAAGCCTGTTATGATGGCGGAGCTAGGTTGATGGAGTTTACGGCACGAGGTGATTTTGCACATGAAGTTTTTGGAGAACTAACCAAATATGCTGTTTCTGAATTGCCAGGCATGATTATGGGGGTCGGTTCTGTTACTGATGCCGCAGCAGCTTCATTATACATGCAGTTGGGGGCAAATTTTATTGTTACCCCTGTTCTAAGGGAAGATATTGCAGTGATTTGCAATAGACGAAAAGTAATGTGGTCTCCGGGCTGTGGAAGTTTAGCCGAAATAGCAAGAGCGGAAGAACTAGGTTGTGAAATTGTGAAATTATTCCCAGGAGGGATTTATGGCCCTGACTTTGTCAAAGCAATTAAAGGTCCCCAGTCATGGACTAGTATCATGCCAACAGGAGGAGTCTCACCTACAAAAGAAAGCTTAGAAGGTTGGTTTAACGCAGGTGTTACTTGCGTAGGCATAGGATCTAAACTTATTGCTAAAAACAACAATGGTAGCTATGATTTGGAGAAAATAAAATCTCAAACAAAAACAGCTTTAGATATAATTAAGTCTTTCCAATAAGGCTCTTTTTTGAGAAATAAAAAACTAAACCATAAATTATAACACACAAAATACTTTCGTACTACCATCTCGTCTATTTTGAAACTGAGCTTACAATAAAAAATATAGCTACTTGCAAATCAATTATTTGTCGGCAAAAACCATCATTTAACAAAAAATGATATGATTGGATATACTATTAAAAAGTTATGCTTGATTATCTTTGTTAAAAAATAAGTCATGGAAAATAAAGAATGGTTTGAAACGTGGTTCGACTCACCTTTTTATCACATTTTGTACGATAAGAGAAGTGATAAAGAAGCGTATGATTTTGTAGCCAATTTTTTTGAAAAATATTTAATTGAATCTAATTCATCTATTTTAGATTTAGCTTGTGGAAAAGGTAGACTTTCGAGAGCATTGGCAGAAAAAGGAAATCATGTGATAGGCGTGGATTTGTCAGAAGAAAGTATTCAAGCAGCACAGGAATTTGCCAACGAACAGCTTCAGTTTTATGTCCATGACATGAGAAAACTGTTTAGAACCAACTATTTTGATTTAATATTCAATTTTTTTACTTCATTTGGATATTTTAAAACAGAATCTGAAAATCACCAAGTCCTTCGGAACATACACCGAAGTCTCAAACCAGGAGGAATGTTTGTAATCGACTATTTTAATTTTTATAAAGTAGCCGAAAAATTAGTTTCTGAAGAAATCGTAACCAAACAGAATATCGACTTTAAAATAAGCCGAAAAATTACCGATAAAGATATTATCAAGAATATTAATTTCGAATACGAAGGTAAAAAATATGCTTTTCAAGAAAGCGTTTCTGCCTTTACATATTCAGATTTAACGCGAATGCTTCAACAAAATCAGTTTGAAATTATTAATACAGTTGGAAGTTATTCTTTAGAAAATTATGATAAAAACAATTCGGATAGAGTTATTTTAATTGCCAAAAAGAAATAATAATGCTAGAAACAATTTTAGCGTTGGACGAGCAAATATTTTTCTTGTTCAATGATACCCTTAGTTCAGCTTTTGGGGATTTCATAATGCCTTGGATAACGAACAAAAAGACTTGGATACCCTTGTATTTAGGGATTATTGTATGGCTGTTTTTCAAAAACAAGAACAAAGTTCTTCCTTTTTTATTAATATGTCTAATCGGTGTTGGTATCTCTGACGGATTGAGTAGTAAAGTTATTAAACCACATTTTCAGCGAGTGCGTCCGTGTAATGATGTCGAAATCAAAGAAAAAGTAACCACTTTTAAAAATTGTGGCGGTGGATATAGCTTTACTTCTTCGCATGCTACGAATCATTTTATGTTGGGAATGTATTGGTTCGGGACCATAGGTTTATTATTCAAAAAATGGAGATGGCTATGCTTCTTTTGGGCTGGAATAATAGCATTTAGCCGTGTTTATGTAGGGGTGCATTATCCCATTGATATTATTTTCGGAAGTGGGTTGGGCATGCTAATTGGGTTGTTTTTGATATATATATATCGAAAAATGCCTCCCAAATGGCAATTTTCTGAAGCCGATAATATCTAATAGAAATAATTAATACTTTTTTTTAAAACAGAATTTTATGCATCAACATCGAACAGCAATTATGTGGTTTAGGCAAGACCTAAGGCTCAATGACAATGAAGCACTTTTCGAAGCACTTAATTCTGCTGACTTTGTTTTGCCTGTTTATGTTTTTGATCCCCGAAATTTTGAAAAAACAACTCATTTCAACTTTGATAAAACCAGCAGTCATCGTACTCAATTTATAATAGAGTCGGTCGAAAACCTAAGGCATAATTTACGTAATATTGGAGCCGATTTAATCATCAGAATAGGCAAACCCGAAGAAGAATTAACCAAATTAGCTAAGGAAATAAAATCGAGTTGGGTTTTTTGTAATCGAGAACGAACCGAAGAAGAAGTATTTGTACAAGATGGTTTAGAGAAAAATTTGTGGTCAATAGGACAAGAAATAAGGTATTCGAGAGGTAAAATGCTCTTTTATACCCAAGATTTACCCTTCCCAATAACGCATACGCCCGATGTGTTTACGCAATTTAGAAAAGAGGTAGAAAAATTTGTCCCCATCAGAAAACCATTACCTTTTCCAGATTTGGATTTTCCGATGTATCCTAAACACGTAGAAGAAGGAGAGATGCCAAGTGTTGAAAACTTTGGTTTAGAAAAAGTCGAAGGGGATAAAAGGAGTGCTGTTGATTGGAAAGGAGGCGAATCGGCTGCTCTACAACATTTAAACGAATATATTCACATAGGAAAACATATAGAAACCTATAAAAAAACAAGAAATAGTCTTATTGGAAAACACTTTTCTTCCAAATTTTCTGCATGGCTTTCACAAGGAGCCTTATCTCCTAAAGTGATATATTGGGAGATTAAAAAATTTGAAGAAACTCATGGTGTGAATGATTCGACTTACCATATGGTTTTCGAATTGCTGTGGAGAGATTTTTTCAGGTTGATGGGAAAAAAACATGGCAATAATATATTCAAATATAAAGGAACCAAGAATCAGCCCGAAACTATCAAAGGGAAAGAAGATTTCGACTTATTAAAATTATGGATTCAAGGTCGTACGGGAGTTCCGTTTATTGATGCCAATATGCGAGAATTGGCAGCGACAGGTTTTATGTCCAACAGAGGAAGACAAAATGTAGCGAGTTTCTTGGTGCATGAGTTGGGGTTGAATTGGCAAATGGGAGCTGAATATTTTGAATCTCAATTAGTAGATTATGACCCTTGTTCAAATTATGGAAACTGGAATTATTTGGCAGGAGTGGGAGCAGACCCAAGAGAAAATCGCAAATTTAATATTCTTAATCAAGCCCTGAAATACGATGCTGATACCTGTTATGTGAAAACATGGTTACCTGAACTAGCACACCTAGAGGCATCCCAAATTCATAGAATCGATTTAGTAGAAGATACCGACCAATTAAAGTTTGGCGTTCATTATCCACGACCAATCATTAAGTTCAATCATTGGTTATAATTACAAAACTTATGTCATTACCAATTATTGAAAACGAGGAGTTTAAGAATGTTGATTTCAGAATAAAAACGCTTGAAAAAGCTTTGTATGAAAACTGCTCATTTATAAATTGCAATTTCTTTCAAACCAAAATTGATTATTCTTCTTTGGTCGATTGTCGTTTTGATAACTGTGATTTATCGATGGTTTCGGTGGTAGAAACTGTTTTTAATGGGGTACATTTCAAGAATTGCAAAATGATGGGCATTCGTTTCGATTATGCTCGCGAATTAAATTTTTCAATCTCTTTTGAAAAAACGATACTGAATGATTCTTCATTCTATGAAAAAAAACTAACGAAATGTTCTTTTGAATCTACTTCTTTGCAAGGGGTGGATTTTGTGGATAGCAATTTGTCAGGAGTATGTTTTGATTCATGTGATTTAATGAATGCTACTTTTGAGAATACAAATCTCGAAAAATGTGATTTTACTTCGGCTGTAAACTTCAACATTGACCCTAGACTAAATAAAGTTGGAAAGGCTAAATTTTCTAAAGGTAATTTGGAGGGATT
>CALAJP010000288.1 GCA_937922815.1 uncultured Saprospiraceae bacterium | reverse complement strand
CTTCCTATAAACTCCGCATTTTCTATTTGGGCATCTTCATCTTTCCAAGAAATTAATTCGTAAAGAGGTGTTTTAAAGACAAAATCAGTTGGTGATGGTACACTCATTTTTATTTTTGGTTTAAATTGCTCACAACGGTTTGGTGTATGATTTCGTTGCGTGTTTAAGCACTAAAGTTAGCAAATAAATCACAGATAGAAAGTCCGCGAGGACTTTCGTAAGTAGGCTATAACTAGCAATGAATTATACACATTGTTGTATGCAGTTTTTTATTGATGTATTGGTTCATTTTCCATTATGTGGAAGGTCAGACTTGGTTTTCGTCCATTATACAGAAATAGGTTTGTTGAGTCCTTTATTCCGCCAAAACTTTTATCTAATTCAACTCTTCGTATTGAATCCGCTGGTTTTTTAAATTCATACGATAGAAAAATCCATTTATCTTTTTCAAATTCCACGTTCTCTATTCGTCTCAAGCTCAAATTTCCAACCTCAAAAACAATTTTGTGTTTTCCTTTGGTGAGTTTTTTGTTTTCAATGTATTGTAAGTCAGGTGCAATATTTGTGTATTTAGCATTTTGATCAAAGATAGTATCGTTATCCACTATCACTCGCAAAGGAATTTCAGTATGGTCTTTACTTCCGTTCGATATATAAAAAAATCCCTCAACATTTGATTCGCAACCAAATAGTAAAATCAATATTGCTAATATCAGAATGTTCTTCATTCTCCTAATATTTTTTGGTCATAGTCATATTCTGATTCGTTTGGGAAAATTCCATTTAAGTCGGGAAAAATCAGCTGTAAATATTTGAATTCCGAATTCTCGTAAAATTTAAATGAGCCTAATGTGTATTCAGTCAGTTTATCATTTTCCACTTCAATAAAGTAAACAGGAAAACGGTCTATTAAATCGTCAATTTTTTTATTCAGCGGTACTTCTTTGAATTTAAATCTTTCCACATAATTATTAATTAACGTGTTTGTCAATCCGTTTGGAAGTCCTGAAATGAAAAGTTCAGGAATTCCGAAGTTTTTGTAAATTCCAGTTGAGTATCCAAAAGGCGTAAATCCAATTTCTTCCATAACATAAGTGTTGTGAAATCCATATTCCGCAATATTCTCATTTACCAATTTGAAATATTTTTCCTTTTGTTTTTCGCTCATTTATTCGGTTTCTGAAATTGCATACAACGGTCTCGGCTATGAGTAGTTGCGTGGGTTAGCACTTAATTTTGCAAGTACACACCAACCTGAAAATCCGCGAGGATTTTCAGAAGTAGGCGAGAACAAGCAATTACTTATAGCCATTGTTGTGTACCGTTTTTATTTTCCGCTTTTTCTTCTATTATCGTCCTTACATAGCATTTGGCAATTTTCCTCAACTGTTTTACCTCCTTCGTGCCAAGGTGTTATATGGTCGCCTTCCATTTGATAAATCTCAAAAGGCTCTTTACAAATAACACATTTTCCATCTTGCTGTTCATATACTTTCTGTTTCATCGAATCAGAAAAAGCTCTTATTCCAAGATGTCGTTCATCACGAGTTAAGATGAAAGGATAAATTCCTTTTTTCTTTTGAACATCATCGTCCGCAATTAATTTAGCTATTTCTTTTTCAATAGCTTTCGTGTCTAAAACCTCGTCTTTGTATTTATTGTACAAAGTTCCCCAATCTACACCTTTCATAAATTTGGTTCGCTTTCTCGTAAATGTTCCCTCAACCCAAGAAATAACATCTTGAAAATATCTCCATAGTGCCAAAGCGTTTGTGTCGTGTTGATGATTTAGCATATAAACTTCAATATTCCCTTTTGAAATCCATTTAATTGCAGTTTCCAAATAATCTTGCCTAATTGGCGAGCCATTTAGATAATCACTTCCAATGCCATAAGCAGGACAACCACTTTTACTAAAATATCTTTTTGCATCTGTAACCCAACTTCCTGAATAAACAGCATTTCTCAATTCTTGTTCTGTAAGTTTTTCTCCCGCAATATTTATGGTTTTGAACCACTCTAATTTTTCACTATCTGTTCCACTACAGATATAAATCATTAATTTATAATTCAGAATTTTTTCTTGTTCGTCTGCTTGAAGATTATGAAATGCTCTATGATTTGGTATATCTCCAACAATCACAGAAAAATCTCCCTCAATATATTGGCAAAGTGATATGGTTCTTTGCTGTCCATCAATTACTTCAAAATTCCCATCGTCTCTTACAGCCCAATACATTACATTAAGTGGAAAACCTTTTGTTACTGTGTTAATTACTGCGTCTCTTTGCTTGTCTTTGTATATAAATTCACGTTGATAAGGTGGGCGAATATCTAATTTTCCTCCATAACCGATTACTCCATCTTCTTCATTGTCCTCGTAGCCATTGGTAAGTTCACGTACGGTTATTTCTTTGAGTTTTATTTCCATAGTTTAAGATTGTACTTTTTTATTACGAATTAATATACGTGCATAAATTTTCTTTCCATTGACGTATGGATAACCGTGATTTAGTTCATCAATTTTTGTTGTTACCATCTGTCCGATTAATTCAAATTGGTCAGGATTATATTTACTTAAAAAAGTTATCGGCACACCCATTGTTTCCTCATAATCCATTGGAATTTCTTTTGCTTTATCTACGTTAATTGCATCATAGTTGTCATATTTCGGATAGGAATCTTCATTTCCATAATATTTTTTATAAAGAATTACGTCCTCGTGCCTTTTACCAATTTCTAAATTTGTGTACCAAACAACTCCTGATACTCTAATCATTCCTTCCTTATGGTCGGTATCTGTTGCATAGTCTTCGTAATGCGGATTTATAAAATGAGCCATATTTCTCTTAAAGCCATAACCCAACCACAGTTTGTTTTCTTTAATGTACTTAAATATTTCTCTATATGTGATGGCATTTTGATGTCCTATGATAATAAATTTTTTATCATTTTCGATTAACTGTCCAACATACTCTCGAAACATTGAAAAAGGTGGATTCGTTACTACTATGTCAGCTTGTTTTAGAAGTTCTATACTTTCTTTACTTCTAAAATCTCCATCTCCTTTTAAGGGAATTATTCCAATCTCTTCAGGGTCTGGAACAAAATTCCCGTTCTTATCTCCGTTATATTCAAGCATAATTGCTTGTTCCGAATCATTTTGACTGAATAAGTCACTATTTTGATTTTTGTAACAAGTAGTAATGAGCTTTTTTAAACCTAATTTTTCAAAATTGTACGAGAAGTAGTGAAAGAAATTACTTATTCTTGGGTCGTCACAATTGCAATAAACTACTTTGTCTTTAAAATGATTTTTGTAGTGTTTTAACTCTCGTTCAATGTCGGTTAGTTGAGTATAGAACTCGTCTTTTTTTCTTTTTTTGGCCTTATGTAAATCAGTATTTTTATTTGCCATTTATTATCTCGGTTATTCTTTTAATTGTTCGGTTTCTCGGTTTTTTCAAATGGTACACAACACATAAATATATGCGTATATTTTATAGTTTCCCCTAATATAACATTTTATTTGAACACCCTACAAATAGTAGAGATATAAAAAATACATGTACAGGCATTTTTAGTATCAAAAACCATATCTTTACGTTTTTTGAT
>CALAJP010000287.1 GCA_937922815.1 uncultured Saprospiraceae bacterium | reverse complement strand
AAAGCACGGAATCTAATACCCATAGGTATTAAGGTAAGTACTTGACGAAGAGTGATGTAAAAAGAACATTTTTAATTCATGTAAATTCATTCGTAATAATGTCCATTGATTATTAAATAGTTTTTTATGAAATATACGGGTAAAAACGACGAATATTTTGAAGTAAGTACGCTTAATTCATTAGACTACCATTTGTTCTCTAATAAAGTTCAATTGGGAAGATTGAGTCTAATTTGGTTCCAAGAAGATGGAAATGTATTATTAGTAGATGGCCAAGAAAGAACTTATAATAAAAATGAAATTATTTGTTTGACGGAATTTTACGCGATTGAAATTGTAAAATTGAGTACCGCAAAAATGATTCGATTTAATAAGTTTTTTTACTGCGTTGTTAATTATGATAGTGCGGTCGGTTGTAGGGGGGTATTGTTTTACGGTACAATGAGTTTACCTGTTTTAAGTCCCAATAATGAGGAGGTAGATATTTTATCATCGGTATGGAGAATGCTGGAACTGGAAATGAAATCTCAAGATAGTTTGCAGTTAGAAATGCTTCAAATGATGTTGAAACGAATCTTGATTTTGTGTACACGTTTGTATAAAGAACAAGAGTATGATTTGGAAGATAAAGAAAACCATGACTTGATTCGTGATTTCCTTTACCAAGTAGAATTAAATTTTAGAACAAAAAAGACCGTTAGTGAATATGCTGAATTATTAAATCGTTCTCCGAAAACATTATCAAACGTATTTAAACTCGCTAATCGCAGCTCTCCGTTGCAAATAATTCACAATAGAATTGCATTGGAAGCCAAAAGGTTGTTGATTAACAAAAGCAAAACAATTTCTGAGATAGGCTATGATTTGGGCTTTTCAGATATTCAAACTTTTAGCCGATTTTTTAAAAAAAATACTAAAGTTTCTCCTTCTGATTATCAAGATAATGTATCGAAAATCTCTAATGTTTTAACTTAAATTCTCTTTCGGGAATTATTGCCAATAAGTTAGGATAGTATGCCTAACTAACCCTTCGTTCAAATTGCCATATTTGTATTATCAATTACAACAAAAACAAACGAAAATTTTTATCGAATTGGATTTAAGTAATTGTGATAGCAAATTATTTTCTAATTTATTAAAATCAAGAAATTATGGCTACTGAAATTAAAGTAACTAATTTTCCTCGTGGGTACCAATCATTAATCTCAAACGGTCGTCACACCATATTAGCTGACGAACCTATTAATAGCAAAGGAACAGATTTAGGAATGTCACCCCCTGATTTGATTCTATCTAGTTTGGCAATGTGCAAAGCAGCCACAGTTAGATTTATTGCTCGAAAAAAAGGATGGGAAGTAGGAGAAGTAGAAGCTAATTTGTCACAAAAAGTGAAGAGAGAAAGAGACGGAAGTTTAACTACTAATGTGAGTGTGAGAATCCATATTGAGGGAGACTTAACAGATGAACAACGTCAAGAACTTATTAAGGAAGCCGATGCTTGTTATGTTCATAGAATGATAGAGGGCAATTGGAATATTGAAGCTGCGGTAGAAGATTTAGAGCCTTCTACTATTTAATTAAAAAATTAATAGGTAATGCCTATTTGAAGATATTGGAATTTGTCTAGTGATTGTCAAGAGTGACTTTTAAAAGATGAAAATGGTTTTGATGCGCGTAGTGTCTTGTATAGTTTGAGATTAGAAGAGTTCATTTGAATTTAAAGTAGAGAGTTAAAATATATAATTTATAGAGTAAAGCTCAATCTGACTATCAAACTAATTATTTTTTGTAACTTGTTTTTTCAACTTTCTCAAGTAACTTTGAGTTTTATAGGTAGAAGAAATAGATATGGTTATTATGATAGACTAGTTTTCGAACTAGTTTTTAAACCTAAAATCAAAAAATGAAGAATATCAAGACACTAGGCGATCTTAAAAAAACAAATTATACTCCCAAGTCCATAAAAGAAGAATTACGTTCTAATTTACTTGTAGCTTTAAAAAATAAAACTAAAATTTTTGACGGAATTTTAGGCTACGATGATACTGTTATACCCGATGTAGAACGAGCAATTCTTTCTCAACATAATATCCTTTTTTTAGGACTTCGAGGTCAAGCCAAAACAAAAATGGCTCGCTTAATGGTTAATCTGCTTGATGATTATATCCCCGTTGTCAAAGGTAGTGAACTGAATGACGACCCTCTACAACCTATCTCTAATTATGCGAAAAACTTAATAGCAGAAAAAGGAGATGATACTCCCATTGGTTGGATGCATAAATCTGAAAGATATATTGAAAAATTAGCTACTCCTGATGTTAGTGTTGCCGATTTGATTGGTGATGTTGATCCCATAAAAGCTGCCAATTTGCGTTTAGATTATTCTGACGAAAAAGTAATCCATTTCGGATTGATTCCACGGGCTCACCGTTGTATTTTTGTAGTTAATGAACTACCCGATTTACAGGCTAGAATTCAAGTTTCTTTGTTTAATATATTACAAGAAGGAGATATTCAGATTAGAGGATTTAAATTGAGAATGGATCTTGATGTGAATTTTATTTTTACGGCTAACCCTGAAGATTATACCAATCGTGGAAGCATTATAACGCCGCTTAAAGATAGAATTGCTTCTCAAATACTAACGCATTATCCAGGAGATAGAGATTCTGCAAAATTAATTACGAAACAAGAGGCTAATATTTCTCCTTCGCAGGCAGAAAAAGTTCAACTTTTCGAAATTTATCACGATATTTTAGAGCAAATATCTATTGAAGCTAGAGACCACATGCTTATTGATGAAAAAAGTGGCGTTTCGGTTCGGTTAAGCATTACGGCGTACGAAAACTTGTTTAGTGCTGCTGAAAGAAGAATGTTAATCACTGACGAAGAAAATACTGTTATTCGAATGACTGATATGTGGGGAATTATCCCTTCAATAACGGGTAAATTAGAACTGAACTATGAAGGAGAATTAGAAGGTCCTTATAATGTAGCCATTGAATTAATAGACGAAGCTATTAAAGAAGTTTTTGTTGACTTGTTTTCTGACCCTAATGACGAAGAACAACGAAATGTTTATGCTCCTATTTTGGCTTGGTTTGCTGATGGACACAATTTGGTTTTAGAGAATGATTCTACGCAAAAAGCATTTCAAGAATCTTTGGAAATTATTCCAGGATTGAAAAGATTAGCAAAAACCGTTAGCCCCGTTAGCGACCGAGAAACATACGCTTTGATGGAACTTATTGTGCATGGCTTAGCCGTTATGGGTTCGATAGAAAGAAATATTTATGACCATAACATAGACTTTTCTGACCCATTGAATGATGTTTTTCCAGAGGACTTATTCAGCGATAACTAACGCTTAATTTACTTAGAAATTAGATTTTATGACAACTTTTGATGTTCAAATTTCAGAAGAGAGTATCATATCCTTAGAGTTTGACAAACTTAAAAATATATGCTCGGGCTATGCTTTAGGCCCTATTGCATACGAAAAGATAATAAATATACATCCTAGTTTTGATTTTCATCGAATCAAAGATGATTTGGAAGATGTAGATATGTTTTTGAAGATTATTCAAGAAGGTGAATATTTTCCGCTGAATAATTACGAATTGATTGATGAAGATTTAAAAGTCCTTCCCATAGAGGATTATGTTTTGTCTGTAGATGCTATTCAAAGAATTTTTGCCTACTTAATTCAGGTCAAAAACCTTAATGTATTTTTTAGAGGTGAAAAAATAGAAATGTATTCGAAGTTGTATAAATACATTTCAGACCTTCCTTTTGATGCGGATTTGATTAAAGCAATTGACAAAATTCTTGACGAAGAAGGAAATATTAGAAATACAGCTTCTTCTGAATTGGTCAGAATTAGACGAATGATTGGTTCTAAAAACAGAGAATTAGACAGTCAGTTTCGTAAAATAGCCAACGATTACAAATCGCGTGGAATGTTGAGCGATACCACTGAAACACTACGAAACGAAAGAAGAGTATTAGCAATTCCTGCGGAATACAAAAGACAAGTTCGTGGAATTTTACATGATGAAAGTGCTACGGGAAAAACGGTTTATATCGAACCAGAAGCTGTAATTTCTATTAATAATGAAATATTTGATTTACATAATGATGAGAAAAAAGAGATTTTTAGATTGATGAAATATCTTTCTGAAATCCTTAGACCTCACACCGACTTATTACGAAGTTACCAAGAAACCATTTCGACTTACGATTTTATTAGAAGTAAAGCTTACTTTGCTCATTCCTTAGATGCTACGTTACCAACCGTTAAAACACGACCTGCTTATAAATTAAAAGAGGTTCGTCATCCGTTGCTATTCTTGAAAAATAAGGCAGAGAGTAAAAAAACCATTCCCTTTGATTACGATTTACGTCCACCCAATCGGATTTTATTGTTGAGTGGTCCCAATGCAGGTGGTAAATCCGTTACTTTAAAAGCAGTAGGTTTGGTTCAGTTAATGGTTCAGTGTGGTATGTTGATTCCTACGGAAGAAAATGCTGAAATAGGATTGGTTAAGAAAATATTTACCGATATAGGCGATCAACAATCTTTAGACGATGAATTGAGTACCTATTCTTCTCGATTAGAAAACATGAAACAGGTTCTAAAAGAAGGAGATAACGAATCCATGATTTTGATTGATGAATTCGGAAGTGGAACCGACCCGCAAATTGGTGGAGCTATTGCTCAATCTATTTTATTGAATATTAACGATTTGAAGATGGTTGGGTTAATTACAACTCATTACCCCAATCTGAAAAGTTTTGCGTACAAACAAAAAGGACTCGTTAATGGCTCTATGACTTTTGATAAAGACCACCTTACGCCTCGTTATGAACTAAAAATAGGCAGGCCAGGTAGTTCCTATGCTTTCGAAATTGCTCAGCGAGTAGGTTTAGATGCTAAATTAATAAAATATGCTCGAAGCAAAGTAAATAACAAGGATGAAGCGGTTGATGGTTTGTTAACAAGTTTGCAAGCTCAAAAACAGTCTTTTGATGAAAAATTAGAAGCATTAGAAAAGAAAGAACGCAAAGCTGAACGATTAGTCACTAGTTATGAAAGTTTGAAAAAGGATTTAGACTTCAAGAAACGTAAGTTTTTAGCAGAACAAAAAAGTAAAGATTTACAATTTCTACATGATAAAAATAAAGAATTAGAAAGGGTAGTTCGTGAACTTCGACAAGAGAAGAATATCGAAAAAGCCAAAGAGTTGGTGAAACTAACCAAGGTTGAGAAAAAAGAAGTTGCTGATGATATTCAAAACCTTCGTAAAGAAATGGTGGCGAAACCTAAAAATGCAAAACCTATTGCAGAAGGCGATTTTGTAAAACTGGTCAATGGAAGCATTACTGGAAAAGTTGTTTCTATCAAAAGAAACAAAGCGACAGTTTCGATGGGGGGAATGAAAGTTGAAGTACATATAACTGAATTGGTTAGTGCTAATGAACCTATTGATATTCAGACTTCTAAGAGTATTAATACGAATTTAGTAAAAGGCAGTGCAGACCTTTCTCCAAGTATTGATATACGTGGAATGGGAAAAGAAGAAGCCTTGACGATGTTAGAATCCTATTTTGATAAATCTTATGTCGCTGGTGCACAAAGTATTAAAATTGTACATGGAAAAGGAACTGGAATTTTGAGAAAATTAGTTTGGGAAAAACTTCGAGAATACCAAGGAGTTATGGATATTCGCCACCCAGAACCAGAATTTGGAGGTGATGGAGTAACTTATGTCGATTTTTAGAGTTGATTATAGAACAAAGAATAGATATATTTGACTTTTTTATTTCGAAATTTAAATTTTATCAGGGCGAAATGTAATTTCTTAAATTTAATTTACAACATCCATGATTCAGTATTTACACAAAAACGACCATGTAATAGAGGAACTGAACCAAGCCGAACTTGGATGTTGGGTTAACATTACACCGCCTTTTAACCCTGATGAATTGCAACAGATTTCTCGCAAATTCAATATTCCTTTAGATTTTCTTACCGATTCATTGGATATTGATGAACGTTCTCGTTACGAAAGAGAAGAAGAAGCCAATTTAGTATTGATTAATACGCCCGTTTATAATGAAGTGGAGAGACAAAACGAATCGCTTTATATAACGGTTCCTATCGGAATTATCTATAATGATGACTATGTTTTTACCGTCACTTCTTATGATAATCCGATTATTGATATGTTTCGGGACGGGAAGGTAAAAAACTTTAATCCCAGCAATCACAAAAAATTTATCCTTCAAATTTTTGAACAGACCGTTTTTCGCTATTTAGTTTGTTTGAAAAAATTAAACCTGAAACGTAATATTATCGAAAGAGAATTATACGATTCGAGTCAAAATAAAGAACTTCGTCAACTATTGAATATAGAAAAATCGTTAGTATATTTTGTAAACTCGCTTTCTACAAACGAGCTTTTGAAAATGAAAATGAAACGGTCTAACTTATTGAGCATCAATCATGATGAAGATTTGTTTGACTTATTTGAAGACATTATAATTGACAATAGTCAGGCATTGGAGATGGCAAATGTTTATACTAATATCCTGAACGGAACAATGGAAGCCTACGCTTCTATTATTTCTAACAACTTGAATATTGTTATTCAACGACTAACATTAATTACCATAGTTTTGATGGTACCAACCTTTTTAGCTTCACTTTATGGAATGAACGTGAAATTACCGATGCAGGATTCGCCCCATGCTTTTTGGATTATTTTAGGGGTTTCAATAACGCTCAGTATGTTAATTGTATGGTTCTTTAAGTTGAAACGATTATTTTAATTGTCATCTTTTGGATTGATTCCGTCTATGAGCTCTAAGGGGTTTTGTACTTCTTTTTCTTTTAGGAAAGGGTTTGTCGTTTCGCTAGTTGGTAATTCTTCTACTTTTTTCAATTTCGACATCATCATTCTAGTTCTTGTACCCACCAGATTGTCAATTTCTGCATTCGCTTCATTGATCTTTTTCTGTGCTTTGGTTAATATATTGCTGAATTTCCCAAACTCTGTTTTTACAGCACCCAATATTTCCCAAACTTCGCTACTTCTTTTTTGGATGGCTAAGGTTCGGAATCCCATTTGCAAACTGTTTAATAAAGCAGCAAGGGTAGTAGGCCCCGTCACAATGATTTTTAAATCTCTTTGCAAAAACTCCAACAATTCAGGTTGTTTTACGACTTCTGCAAATAGCCCTTCGGTAGGCAAAAACATGATTCCAAAATCGGTAGTATGTGGCGGGTCGATATATTTCTGATGAATATCTTTACCGAATTTTTTGATAGATTTATAAAATGCCTTCTTTGCCAATTCTAAGGCTTCTAAATCTCCCAATTCACTTGCTTCTTGTATTCGAATGAAATCTTCTTGTGGAAATTTGGCATCGATAGGTAAATAAATGAATTGATGATTTTCGTCTCTACCAGGTAATTTAATGGCAAATTCTACTAAATCATTTGACCCTTTTTTTGTTTTTACATTTGAATCATATTGTTCAGGAGCCATGATTTGGTCTAAAAGATTTCCCAATTGAATTTCGCCAAAAACACCTCTCGATTTTACATTACTCAATACTTTTTTCAAATCTCCGACACCATTCGCCAACTGTTTCATTTCGCCCAATCCTAACTGTACGGCTTCCAATCGATCACTAACCAATTTAAAAGATTGTCCCAAGCGTTCTTCGAGTGTTTTATGCAATTTTTCGTCAACGGTCTGACGCATAGCCTCCAATTTTTCATTGGTATGCGTTATCAATTGGCTTTGTTTTTCTTCCATAGCTGCAAATTTTTCTTTCTGCAAATCATTGAAAGATTTTACATCATTAGAGAATGAAACCTTGAATTTATCCAATTGTTGATACAATTCATCTCTATTCAGCTTGTCGTTTTGTCTGATGAGGTTTAGAAGATTACTAACTTGGCTGTCTAATTTTTCTTGCAAATTATGAATATTTACGCCCACATCTCTACGATTGTGTTGCAAGGTATTTTGTAACTCTTCTCGGTTAGAACGCATTTCGTTTTGAATCTGCTTTTTGATAATCGAAAATTCATCTTCTAAATTCGCTCCCGATTGCGTTCTTAAGAAAATTAAAACCAAAATAATCAGACATATTATTATAATGGCAAATAGAAGTAAATGATTGAGTTCGATAGTCATAAAACATTTTTGAAACAAATAATTTGTAAATATAAAAAATAATACAAAAAATAATTTAAAATTCTAGTATTCAATCTCATTTTTTACTTTTTTATATGTATTTGTATTGTTTCTGCTGTTATGACTTATTTATTTGCTATATAATTATTACATTGGCTTTAGTCTCAATAACAATAGAAATTAGATCTTATATAAATGACAAACGAACAATTAAAAGACCTAGAAAGTAAACTTTGGGATTCTGCCAATGCAATGAGAGCACACGGAGGATTGAAGGCTTCGGATTATGCTGTGCCAGTATTAGGATTGATTTTCTTGAAATTTGCAGAAAATAAATATAGTCAGCATGAAAAAGCTATACTAAAAGCTTATCAAACAGACAAAGGTACTAGAATGGAACGCACCATTCAGGAAGTAGCGCTGGCTACTTGTGGGTTTTACTTGCCCGATAATGCGCGTTATGATTTCCTATTAAAATTAGCAGGAAACAAAAGAGCCGAAGCATTGCGTGATGCCATGAAGGGTATTGAAAAATACCAAGATGCTAAATTTCAAGATGTGTTGCCAACAGAGGCTTACTTTGAAATTGAAAAAAAGAAAGACGATATTTTGCCTGAGTTACTGCGTGCATTTTCCGATATTCCTGTAGATGCTACTGGAGATATATTTGGTAAAATTTACGAATATTTCTTAGGCAAATTTGCCATGAGCGAAGGGCAAAAAGGCGGCGAGTTCTTTACACCAACTTCTGTGGTTCGTTTTATTGTAGAAGTTATTGAACCCTACAAAGGAAAAGTGTACGATCCTGCCTGTGGATCTGGTGGTATGTTTGTACAATCTGCCGATTTTATTGCGCACGAGGGGCATGACCTCAATGATATATATGTGTACGGACAAGAATACATGGGCGAAACCGTTCGTTTGGCAAAAATGAACTTATTGGTACACGGATTAAGGGGAGAAATTACCGAAACCAATTCTTATGACAGTGATCCTTATGATGGGTTGGGTAAATTTGATTTCGTGATGGCAAATCCTCCTTTTAACGTAAAGTCGGTAAAGGAGAGTACCGTTAAAAATGACGAACGTTTTTATAAATATGGTTTACCTAAAAACAAAGGAAAAAAAGACGACAAAATTAGTGATGCCAATTACTTATGGATTTCACTTTTTGCCACTTCTTTAAATAAAAACGGACGCGCAGGTTTTGTAATGCCCAACTCGGCAAGTGATGCCCGAAACGCTGAATACGACATCCGTAAAAATATTGTAGATTCTGGTATTGTAGATTGTATGGTGAGCATGCCAACTAATATGTTTTTGACAGTTACTTTACCTGCAACCTTATGGTTTTTTGACAAGCAAAAGGTAAATACAGATAGAAAAGATAAAATTTTATTCATTGATGCCCGTAATGTATATCGACAAATAGATCGCGCTCACAGGGAATGGACCAATGAAAATCAACAAAATCTAGCGGCTATAGTTCGTTTGTATCGTGGGGAAACCAAGCGTTATTTAGAATTAATAGATGGTTACGTTAAACAAGCTAACAAAGCAGAAAGTAAAGTTGCTCCTGCAAAAGAGGTTTTAGAGTTACAATTAAAAACAACTTTAAACCATTTGAAAGCATACATTAAAGCAACAAAAGATGCTAAACGTACCCCTACAAAAACCAAAGCCCTTAAAGAAGCTGATTTCTTTAATTTAGTTGAGAAATTTACTAAAACTACACCAGAAACAAACACGGTTGTATTAGATGATTTGGCACATTCAATTGATAATACACCTATAGAAAACACAGCACAACTAGAAGTTGCCAAGCATTTAGATTTTAATGTAGAGCAAAACAAACTAGACGCTACTGCATTGAAACAAGATGCCAACAAATTGTTGGAACTATACAAAATAGCAGACAAAAATCTTAAGTTGAAATCGGATAAAATTTGGAGTAACCAAAATTTAGTAAAAGCAGACAAAAACCTAGAAGAAGCCTTACAAAGCTATATAGAAGCTACAGAACAAGCTGCTTATTGGGCTACCAACATAAACTGGTTGCAAACCCGTTTCCCCGAAGCGAAATACCAAGATGTTATTGGCTTGTGTAAACTAGCTGACAAAACAGAATATGTTGATGAACAAGATTATTCTTTAAATGCTGGGCGTTATGTGGGGGTAGAGATTGAAGATGATAAGATTACTGAGGAGGAGTTTAAAGAAAGAATTTTAGAAAAAAAGAAAATCTACCAAGAATTAGATATAAAAGATAAAAATAATAGTATCATAATTAATGAGTCTTTAAATTTCATTGTAAATGATTAATTGGAAAAAATATAAGTTAAGTGATTTATGTGAAGTAGGGCGAGGATCATCACCTAGACCAATCCAAGATGAAAGGTATTTTGAAGGAGGGGATATTCCTTGGATAAAAATAGCAGATGCAACAGCTTCAGGGAAATATATTTATGAAACAAAAGAACATGTGAATCAGTATGGAGCAAGTTTTAGTAGGTATTTAGAGCCGGACTCATTAATCATAGCTGCTAGTGGAGTTTCTTTAGGTCAAATCAAATTCTTGGGCGTTAAAGGTTGTATTCATGATGGGTGGTTATATACCTCTAATTTTAATTCAAAAATAATATCTAAAGACTTTTTATATTACTTTTTAATATTTTATGCCGAACAGTTTCATAATTTTTCATCAGGTGCTGCAATTCAAAATATAAATACTGAAATACTCAGGAACACAAGAGTTTTAACACCCCCATTACCAACCCAAAAAAAAATAGCTTCAATCCTTTCTGCTTATGACGATTTAATAGAAAACAACAACCAAAGAATACAGTTGTTAGAAGAAATGGCAGGGGAAATTTCCAAAGAATGGTTTGTGCGTTTTCGTTTTCCTAATTACCAAAACACCAAATTTGTGGATAAAGATGGCGTAGAAGTACCCCACGGAACCAAAGGCGCTATTCCTGAAGGGTGGGAGAGACTTAAATTGAGAGAGTGTTTGTCCCATTATATTGGAGGTGGTTGGGGAGAAGAGCTTCCAAAAGGAAAAAACACTATCCCTGCTTATGTAATAAGGGGAACTGACTTTCCTGATTTTAATGTAGGTAAATTAAATTTTGAAGTTCTCCGTTATCACACTAAATCAAATCTATCAAGTCGTATTTGTGAACCAAATGACATTATTTTTGAAGTATCGGGAGGTACTGAATCTCAATCATTAGGTAGAACATGCTTTATGTCTGAATTGGTTTTACAAAGATTTAAAAAATCAGTTATTTGTGCTAGTTTTTGTAAACTTTTAAGAGTTAATGAGAATATAGTTTCTCCATTTTATATAAATGAGCTGTTAAACAGAATGCATGATACAGGTGAACTCAAGGTTTATCAAGTCCAATCTACAGGAATTAGTAATTATCAATTTGAAGATTTTATTGATGCAACAAAAATTAATATTCCAACAACCGATATTCAAGATAAATTCAATAAAATGATTTCTCCAATGTATGATGAAATTCAAATTTTAGGTGAGAAAAACCAACTCCTTCAAGAAACCAGAGATTTATTATTACCACGTTTAATAAGCGGTAAGTTGAGTGTAGAGGAAATGGAGTTTGCAGAAATGAGCTAGAGCAAGTTCCGCTTGCACAAAATAAAAATGTATACACTAACATGAACAATCTATCTACCAATACAGGTTTATGAATTTTACAATATCCCAATTGGGCAACAGGCTGTTGCCCAATTGAATAAAGACCTCGAAAATAGATTTAGTCAACCCATGGGAGTAAGTGAATTTAACTTAACCGAAGTGTTGCCTGATGATTTAAAAAGCAGTTTACCAACCATTGAGGAAATAGAAAAAGAATTAGAAAAATAGAAGAACATGGCATTTTTAAACGAATCACATATAGAAGAAGCCGACATACAGCTTTTTGAACTCATTTTAGGTTATGTGCATAAAAGTGCTGCAAAGAATGATTTGCTAGGCAGAGAAAGTCTTAAAGAAGTAGTTCTAAAAAAAGACTTGCGATCTTCGCTTATTAAGTTAAATGAAAACTTACCAGAAGAATGTATAGAACACGCTATTAGTGAATTGTCGAAAAGTAGAGTAAGTTTATCTCCAATAATGGCTAATAAAGAGCTGTATCAAATCATAAAAAATGGTGTGCCTGTTACTTTTCAAAACAAAGAAGGAAAGGAAGAAAACGGTTATGTAAAAGTATTAGATTTTGAGAAGGAAGAAAACAATGATTTTATGGTTGTTTCTCAATTAAGTATCGAATACCTTCAAACCAATAATAAACGAATACCCGATTTGATTTTATATATCAATGGTTTGCCATTGGTAATGATTGAGCTGAAAAACGCAACTGTTAAAGTTAAATCTGGCTATGACACCAATCTAAGAAGATATAAAAGAGATATACCTCAGTTGTTTTGGTACAATATGTTTGTTTGTATCTCTAACGGTATTCAAACAAGGGTTGGGGCATTTAATTCGCCTTGGGAACACTTTTTCTCTTGGGTAAAATTGGAAGATACATCAGTAAGTAATACCCAGAAATCGAGATTAGAGATTGAAAAAGAGAGTGAAACAAATGATAGCAGGTTAAGTTTGCAATTGTTTGGAGAAGGATTATGCAATAAAGTAAATATTCTAGACTATTTTGAAAACTTTGTGCTGTATCACAAAAACAAAGCGAAGATAATAGCTAAAAACCACCAATTTTTAGGAGTAAACAATGCAATTGAATCATTAAAACATAAAGAGAATAAGCAAGGCAAATTAGGTGTTTTCTGGCACACACAAGGTTCTGGAAAATCGTATTCTATGATTTTCTTTTCGCAAAAAGTAGAACGGAAAGTAAAGGGTAACTGGTCGTTTTTAATTGTAACAGATCGGAAAGATTTAGATTCTCAAATTTATAGAAACTTTCAAGAAACGGAGGTTATTTTAGAAACTAAAGAACAAAAAGAAAACTATTATCGTCCATCAAGTAGAGATAAATTAAGAGAGTATTTACAATCAAACCGATCTCATGTTTTTAGCTTAATTCATAAGTTTGGGATAGAAAAAGGAAAAACATTTCCATTGTTAACCGAAAGAGACAATTGGATTGTTATCGTAGATGAAGCCCATAGGTCACAATACAAAGGCTACGGAGAAAATATGCGAATTGGATTACCAAATGGGCAATACATTGCATTTACAGGAACACCTTTGTTAAGAAGTGAGTTAACCAAAGATTGGTTTGGTCCTTATGTCTCTGAATATAATTTTGCTCAAAGTATCGAAGATGGGGCTACAGTCCCTCTTTACTACAAAAAAAGCGTTCCAAGAGTTGAGCAAATAAATGAAGACTTGGTTGGTGATGCTGCAAAAATTTTAGAAGATGAGAACCTAACTGATGAACAAAAGAAAAAGTTAGATAAAGAGTATTCTACCTTATTACAAGTTGTAAGAAGAGAAGATAGACTACAAGAAATTGCTAAGCACATTGTACAGCATTACCCTTACCGCTTAAATATAAAAAATGACCAAAATGAGCGTAAGCCAATGAAAGCCATGGTGGTTTGCATTGATAAGTTTACCGCAGTTAGAATGTATGAGTTAGTGCAAGAAGCAGAAAAAGAAGAGATAAAAGCGCTTAGAAGAAAAATAGTAAAAGAAAAAGATCCAGAAGTAAAGGAAAGGTTAAAAGAAGCGATTGCCTTTATGGAAGAAACTAGAATGTCAGCTGTAGTTAGTCAGGAAGGATCAGATAAAGAAGAAAAAGAAATTTTTGAGAAAGAAGGTTTAAACATAAGTCCACACAGGGAGGCAATGGATCTCCCTGATAAAGATGGAAGAAATATTGAAGATTTTTTTAAAGACCCTAATAACACTTATCGAATTGTGTTTGTTACTGCCATGTGGTTAACTGGTTTTGATGCGCCAGCAGTATCTACCTTGTATTTAGATAAACCTTTGCAAAACCATACTTTAATGCAAACTATTGCAAGGGCTAATAGAGTTTTTGAGGGTAAGAAAAATGGATTGGTAGTAGATTATTTTGGTGTTTTCAGAAATCTTAAAAAAGCTTTAGCAGATTATGCTGAAGGAACAAAAGGCAAAGATAAAGAGGATGAAGAGGATTTTCCTGTAAAGGAGTTTGATGAATTATTAGAACTATTGGAACAAGCTATTCTTGAAACAAAAGTTTTTTGTAAAGAATTAGGTGCAGATATTGAAGCAATATTAAATTTAGGAGAAAAAGGATTTAAAGAAGTTGAGTTATTTAACGAATATGCGAATATAATCTTAGAAAAAGATGAGTACAAAAAGCAGTTGAGCTTATTTGTGAACACAATTAATGGCTTATACGATTCTGCTAAACCAGAAATATACAGCTTCCCTAAAATTAAGAAGGAAAAGGATGTATTTGAATATTTGAGAAAAGTAGTTGATAGGCATGTAGATCAAGATGAGGCAATTGAAAGAGCTAAGAAAAAGCTAGATGGTTTATTAGATTTAAGTGTTGTAGGAAAAGGAGATTTACAAGAGTCTAAAATTGAATATCATATTGATAACTCAAAACAAATTGACTTGAGTCAATTAGATTTTTCAAAATTAAGAGCTGAATTTCCAGAAAAACAACACAAAAATATTCAATTCGCAGATTTACGTGAGTTGATGGAAGTTAAGTTGAAGCAGATGTTGGCTCAGAACAAAACCAGAGGTTCGTTTTTAGCACGTTTCGAAGAGATAATAGAAAATTATAATTCTGGAAGTAGCTCTATAGAAGAAGCGTATGAAGAATTAATAAAACTAACCGAAGAATCTTCAGAAGAACAATTAAGAGCTGCCAAAAATGGAATGACAGAAGCAGAGCAAGAGTTGTTTGATTTACTAAAGAAAGATAAATTGACAAAGAAAGAAGAAAAAGAGGTAAAGCTAGCAGCTAAGTAGTCTATCAAAAATAAATATATATTAACTTTATAGAAAAAAGATGAGTCGTAGAATAAAAGTATTAAAACTAAGTGAATCAGAAAAACGCTCACTAGAAGAGGGGTACAAATATGCTAAAAAAGCGTCTTATAGT
>CALAJP010000286.1 GCA_937922815.1 uncultured Saprospiraceae bacterium | reverse complement strand
TATTGCCTATATGGCACAAAAAAGACGTGTATATATAGTGCGACCATCGCATGAAGCAGTTGAGCAAGATGTGTATTCGAGCCTTACCAAGATTTCAGATCAACTCGATATTGATTTAAACTATGGTGCGTTAAATGTGCGACTGCACCGTGCAGAAAAGCGCACAGGCAAAAAAATGGTGCGACTACGCGATAAGGAAGGACGACCAATCACTATTGAGGTAAAAGAGGTGCTTTAATGCAATCTTACAATATCATCCTTGTGCGCACCTCATAGTATATTAGGCATATTGTTCTTCGCTGCTTTCATAACGACTGTAAAATAAAAAGAGAAGTAATTAGTTACAGCTTATTTAACTATTTTTGATTATAATCAAAATGCATAAATATGTTCTATCCAGGAAACCTCTGGATCAAGCGAGTTTCTCGTCTTTTTATTATTTGTACCATTGGTATAAGTCTATTTATTAATGATCTTCAAAATATTCTTCTGGATATTGGTACAGAGATGATTGAGCTTTCAGTCAGTTTATCTGACCCTGCGGTAAGCACCGCCTATGTCATGGAAAACAGCATAGTCCCCGCATTAGGATATATAGAAAAAAGCAGTTTAGGTTGGGTTATAACGGATTATGGTATTCCTGATAGTCAATCCTTACAAAAGAGAATAGATAATGCGTATCGGCTTAAAGAAGTATTAGATCAGTATGCACCTATTTATAAAAACCTGTCCTTGTTTTTGAAAGTGATAAGCTGGTTATTCTGGATACCAATAGGGCTATCGGTACTTTGGATATTTATGGACATTAAGAAAAGTTCAGCGCGATACTTTGACATCTTCATACTAGCTTGCGCGATATGGTTTAATATTTGGAGTTATGAATATTTACATTCATATTTTCATATATAACAGCTTACCGTTGGTTTCAATTCGGGAGCGGAATATTGTTTTCTTGTCTAGACACATCTATACGTTTAGGAGAAAATCTCTCTTGAACTAACTTAATGTTACTGTCATCAATCTCCGTTGGAAATTGTTTCTCAACAGCACAAAAGAAATCATAAAATAGCTGGCGAGTTTTTTTCTTCCGATAATAGGTTATGTTTTTGAAACTTAGCCGCTGACTCTAAAAGTATAATCTTGCAATTAATATTTCTTAGCTCTGCATCAGGACTGCTTGAATCCTTAAAACAAATAGCTATCAAAGAGTCAATGTCCTTAGACATATCTTTTTCGGTATATTCTTGTGACATTATTCACCCTCCTATTTCAATTCTAGTATTAATAATATCACAAAAAGTAGTATATGTAAAAAACGGTCTATATTCTTTGTATTGCTTTCTTATGTGGGTCTTTTTCTACATCTTTTTCCATGTAAAAAACATAAAAATTATTTTGGTTTATAATTAAGTAAATCTTCTATATCGTTATCTACCTCATTTATCTTTCGAATTATGTCTGCAATAGCATTATCTTTTAACTGAGGATATTTTTGATAACGTGGACTATTTTCAATATCTTCAATTAACTGCATCATATCTGCTTCAAAAAGGCTTTTGCATGTATTGTTCTTTTGTTCGAAGTATAATTTTAAGCTTTCAAGTTTATCAGACAATTCTCCATCTCCTCGCTTCTATATGACTAATTAAAATACTATAACATAAAACCCGAAAAATTCCAAAATTACCTATCGTAATTTAACAAGTCATTAATACCACTATCTGTATTTTTTATTTTTTCAAACAATTCTGTTATCGCTTTATCTTTCAGCTCAGAATATTTGTTATAAAGTCTGCTGTTTTCAACATCTTCTACTAACTGCATCATATCTTCTTCAAATTGTTTTTTAGAAATACTATCCGTTCTTACTGAATTTCTTGTTATAGAAGATATATTAATTTTTAACTCATTTATTAATAATGCATGAAGTTCTTTTACTTGTTTATCACAGTATTCTTCGGCTACTTCTAAATTATGCTCTCCTTGTTGTTTTAGTAACGCCAACGTATTTTCACTCGATTGCTCAATATGATCTCTTGCTGACCTGCTCAATGCATCATTCATTCTCCATCTCTGAAAAATATTAAGTCGTGATGAGATGTCGTCCACTTGCTTTGACATTTCAGGTTTATCTACCTTAACAACATCTAACTTTCTACGAATTTCTATATCATTATTTTTTTTCATTTGAATACTGTTTTTTTAAGTAATTCTAATTTCATTTCATCAGGAATAGAGTTATCATCATTAATCATCTGGATATATTTCTCTTTTATGCTTAAGTCCTGTTTACTCTCGATAAAGATAAGACGACGTTGAATATTTTTAAGAATGTTTTCCGCTTTAAAAAAATCTTCGTGAAGCTTAAATGTTTCTACTGTCGCCTCATTATCTATTTTCTCTTTTATGCCATCGAATTGCTTACTCTTTTTTAAAGGTAAGTTTTCAAACTCAATTTTTTTTAGTTTCTCTATTTCCTGGAAAGAATATTCTAGTAAATGTTTAGACTTATTTAGGAGCGCGTTCCTTTGATCTTTTGTAACCGCGTTAATGCTCTTAATCTGATTCAATCCTTTGCGACTTAACATATATAGTTCATATCTATTTTGTATTTTTTGACGATACTGTTTGAACAGAATCCTTAATAACCAAAAAGCAAATAAACTAAGTAATACAGTTACTGTTATTCCAAGCCCTGGAATAATGGTATCACCAACATAGGTCGTTGAACCTGAAATATACCCATCACGCTGTCCTTTTTTATATCCCATTTTTTTTCCTTCTTCTCTGCCAAAACTCTCTCCTTCTTCAAATCCAGCAGAATGACCATCTGCTTTCCCTATTTTTTTGCCATCATCTAAACCCTTTTGATACCATTCAGCTTTAGCTTCTTCATAACCCTTCTTACGTGCTTGTTCTACACCTTCACATCCAGTAAAAACGAACACATATATAATTAGGATAGTTAAGACTAAATAAGGTTGTTTGTTCATTGTTGTTACTTTTATTTATGTCCAGTACCTCAATGGCAAAAAGCACATTAGGCCTATAATAAAGCCTAATAAAAAAATGATTACATAAATATACCAATATTTTGGGTTGAATATCTCGGTAAATACTATGTTTTCTTCTTCCTTCTCTTTTGTTTTTGAGCCGTTATTAGTGGTTTGTTCTGCTTTATCCTCATCCTTATTAAGCGTTGTATCAGGTGTTTCTATTGTTGCCGTATCATTTGTTGATGGCAAAGAATCCACATCTTTTAAGTGTACTAAATACTCTGCAGTAGGAGGCGTTGGTGATGGATTACAAGTTTGTTCATCAAGAGTGCCATCTATAATTTTCCAATAATCTTTTTTCTTTTCAAGAAAGAAAAAATAGTCATATACTTTTCCTGCTTTTTTGCATTTTCTTGTGTCGTTCGTAGGATCTTTCGCAAAATACTTTACGAACACTTTCGCTTTTACGCATTCATTTTCTACCTCTTTCAGACACTTTTCAACAACAGGCTTTTCAAGTATTAATGTCTCTGTAATTCCACCTAAAAACTTTGTAGTAGAAAATTGAGATTCATTCCCCCATTTTAGAGAATTAATATATGAATACGCTTTTTTAAAATTTCGCTCCCCTAGTGCATTGATGTATTTCGATACAATTAACTCAGGTGTTTTAACTTCTGACACCTTTTCCGCGTTTTTATTTTGAGCAAAGGTCCCATGAGCTGATAATAACAAGAAACATTTCACTATTATAAATAGTGTTATTTGTAAAAACCGCATATCTAACTATGAATTAATCTTAATTAAATACATCCCAAGATAAACAAGCGGAACAAGTATCCCAATTCCTAAAAGAACAAGTATGCCTGTTCTCCAAGAGAGTTTTCTTTTCTGCCTATTAGACTTTTCAGCTTCTGTTTCTCTATTAAAACCCAGTTGAACTGTAAAGGGTTTTTCTTTTTTTGAAAAAGATGGTATCAATTCATCTATAGAGATAAAAATACTGATATATCGCCATAGAGATAATCCTAAAATAATGATTGTTAAAACATATAAGACTTTCATCTAGTATAAATTATATTTTTTGCATCTATCCTATTTTTTAATGCCCAAATCGCCTATATCCTCCAAATTTCTAAAATATTCGGCTCGCTCTCTGTAAAAAAAAGCGATACCACTCACAATCAAAAAAACACCAAATCCGATTTCTGATGTGAAGTATAAAAAGGTCAGCCCTAATAAAATAACCAGACCTGGCTCTACAACAAGATGAATAATGCTTTTACTACTACTGCCAATACTATAAGCCCATGAAAAAAAGATACTTTCTCCCCTAGATAATGAATAGATACTGTTTTTTATATAAACATGAATCAAATTAAAGTACCCCAGCCCTATAATAAAAAAACTGTATAGGTACAAATAATTTGATCCACCTTTAGGAATCGGCTGTATCGCTTGCCCCATATAACTAAAGTTAGAAAAGAATTGTTTTAGATAGTACATAATACTATAAAGGCCATGAAGCTTATTGTCCAAGTTCTCGCTTGTATCATTATGATTGTCTTTCGAAAAAAACTCGAAATCACTCGGTAGAGCTTCAAAATCAAAATCCCCTAAAAGAAAAAATCTTACCCATACGTAAGCAAAAGGAGCGGTCAACATTGTATAAGAACGTATGCCAATATTTTTTCTTAAAAATATTTGAATACTAAATGACGCTCCATGAACAATACTAACCAATATCCATATTAATATACCTTTTCTAAAACCATGATATTCTATCCGCTTAGATAGATTGTTTCTAATGTAGATTTCGTTTCTGGTTTTCCTATCAAG
Source organism: uncultured Saprospiraceae bacterium (assembly GCA_937922815.1). GTDB lineage: Bacteria > Bacteroidota > Bacteroidia > Chitinophagales > Saprospiraceae > CALAJP01. The sequence goes on along the minus strand of CALAJP010000286.1, from coordinate 8,666 downwards.
ACTGAGGGGTTGTTGTTTCACACTAAAATAATATTTATCGCTTATCCTGCTTAAATTGGGTTTTGATATAATTCATACCATTATTCTTCCAATTAACCCCATTAATAAAAATAACAGATTCTACAACCCCACTATTCTTACTTCCTCCTGTTTTTAATGATGTAAACTGAAACGGTGGCACTCTATAATCTTTTACAAAAGATTCACTAACTGTTATGCCTTCACTATTTTCGCTTCTGGTTCTTTGTTTGGTATAGTCCTGTCCAATCGTTTTGGATGCCCATTCATTAGTTTCAAAATCACTATTAGCGTGAAATATCTGAGTCGTCAGATTAGCAAGTAAACTCTTAGCTCTGGCTTGTGCCTGATTTCCTCCCATGACAAAATAATAGTTGTTAATATTTTGTGTTAGGTAAACAGTACAAACACCCGCGCTTCTAGCTGTTGTTTGAAACAAAGTATCGTAATCAGGATTTATAAAATATTGACTTTCATCTACCCATAAAAAAACGGGTAAATTATATTCATCTGTATCTCTGCGCTCCATAGCCTGTTGCCAAATGAATTTATAAATACCTTGTGCCAGAACACCAGCTAATAAGTATTGTTTAACCGAAAAATCCAGAATAATAATTTTACCATTTATATAGGTTTGCTCAGGATACAAATCAGGATGAACACCTTCTGAAAAATGATCTTTGAGAATGCCTTTCATAAAAGGTTCGACGATTCCCATAAAATATTCCTGAATGATCGAGCGGGTTTTTTCTGGTAATTTTGCATACTCCTTTAAAAAGTAAGTTTTGACCAAAAAGTAATCGCTTGATGTAGTCTTATCTGACTTCTGACTTGCATTATACGAAGCTACGCGCAAACATAAAACACAATAATTATCGTTTGTTAATTTATCATAGGTGGTTATGTATCCTTCATATTTAACCTGGGCAATCTGCAAGCCTTCTGGATCATTTTGTTTTTCGGCTTCTTGTCCAAATTCTTCGGTTTCTTGAATATCAGTTAATAATTCTTCATACTCTCTGGCTTGTTCTTCATTCAAAGCATTTGATAAAAGCTTCCTTAAATTTTCAATGCTAACCTCTTCTTCTGCCAATTTAAGAAGATCTATCATTCGGCTTAAGCAACGCTTTAAAGCGTTTGTCCAGAATTTTTCATCATCCCCGCCACCACCATTTTGCGCGCTGTAATTTTGAGTAAGCTCATAAAGCCTCATAATTAATTCAACCAAGTTCAATGTCTCACCTCCACCCTGGTTCTTATCTCGGCCCTCTTCATAAGCTAAAGGATTAAAATACAAGTCCGCCACATTACTAAAAACGACAAGATCTTCTTTTCGCCCCATCATTTCAGCATATCGCTCCCATGTTTTCCGTTCATCAGGCTTGGCGCATAGTACAAGTCCCCCAAACCCTGCTTTCAAAAAAGCCTTTGCTATTTCTTTCCCACTTCCGCTAGATTTACCACTCCCTGTTGCCCCAAATATCTGTGTTCCCTTAACGGCTTCGTCAAGTGTCCAGGGCTGATTTTCAAAACCATTAAACTCTAATAGTTTCAACCCATAATCAAATTCGTTTTTTTTCTTATTCCAGAAAGACACAATGATGATGATATTATTATATATGGAAATTTAAGAAAAAAGTATTTGACAGCCAAAATGTAAGTGCAGTTTGAATGTTCATAAATCAGTTAATAGCTCTAAAGAAAAAGTACCTAAGAGTTGTGCCTTTCAAATAAGGATTATAAATTTGTCTAAGACATGCTTAGACGAGACGTCTGTATATTTTTTATACATCTAACTACATGAACCCTCTTTGAGCTTTAATTAAAATTGTATTATGCTTAGAATTACCGCTAGTAAAAACGCAAATGGCGCTATTAAGTACTTCGAACAGGGATTATCTAAAGAAGATTATTATCTGGATGGAAAAGAAGTAGCTGGTACTTGGTATGGTAAAACGGCAGAACAACTTGGGTTAACGGGTACCGTCGATAAGGAAGACTTTAAACAACTCGTTCATAATAGAACGCCTGATGGTAAAAAACTTACACCACGTGACAGAGCTAATAGACGACCTGGGTATGATTTTACTTTCAATGCTCCTAAAAGCGTTTCTGTTGTATATGCAATTACAAAAGATAAAGAAATCCTAAAAGCGCATAGACAAGCCGTAATAACAGCCATGAATAGTGTGGAACAAAATGTTCAGACCCAAAAAGGTCAGGGCAAAAATAAACACTATGAAACAACAGGTAATATGGCAATGGCGATGTTTGACCACTTCTCCGCTCGTCCCGTCAAAAAACAAAGTAAGGGTAAAGAGTTGATTTTACCAGATCCTCACTTACACTCTCATTGCTTTGTTTTAAACGCAACAAGGAACGATGAGAAAAACCGCTATCAAGCCGTTGAACTTGGCACAGTTAAAAAGGAAGCACCTTATTATGAAGCTCTTTATCATGCAGCGTTCGTAAAAAATTTAAAAAAAGCAGGGTATCAAATTGAGAGAACCAATAATCGATGGGAAATAAAGGGTATCAATCGAGAGATGATTAATAAATTTTCCAATCGTTCAATTGAGATAAACAAAACTATAAAAGAAAAGAGATTGACATGGGAAGCTGATAAATCAAAAGTAGGTGCAAAGACACGACTAAAAAAAAATAATACAATCTCTCAAAAAGATCTTGATCAGCAATGGCGAGAGAGATTAACCAAACAAGAATTATCCGCGATCCTAAACGCTAAATCTATTACAACGAAAAATGGAGATTCAAATAGTCGTGTGCCGTCTATCAAAGCCAAAGATGCTATCGATAAATCTATGAAACACTTTTTTGAACGCAAGAGCGTGGTTTCCGAAAAGCGCGTTTTAGGTCATGCTATTGCATCTGGATATGGCGATCTGAGTTATGAGGACATTAAAAAAGAATGGGCAAAAAGAAACGACATTATCCGTGTTCAGAAAAATGGTGCAAATATAATAACTACAAAAGCGATGCTCAAACAGGAAGATCGGTTGATAGAATTTGCATCTTCGACAAAGGGTAAATTTACCTCCATCCACACTAATTACAAAATCAAAAGGGATTATCTCAATGAACAGCAACAAGATGCCATCAATCATATTTTAACATCTTGTGATCAGGTAATGATCGTTGCAGGAGGAGCTGGAACAGGTAAAACATCTTTGCTTCAAGAAGTGCGGGATGCTCACATAGAAAAAGAACACAAGCTATTTGCCTTTGCGCCATCTGCAGATGCCTCTCGCGGTGTTCTACAAGAAAAAGGATTTAAAGGCGCAAACACTATTGCTAATCTTTTGAGTAATACAGAAAATCACGAGCAGTATAAAAATCAAACATTGCTTATAGATGAAGCTGGAATGGTGTCTCTAAAGGATATGAACAGCATTTTTGGTATTGCTCAAAAGCAAAATTCAAGAGTTATTCTATCGGGTGATTGGAAACAGCATCATGCTGTTCAAGCTGGCGATGCCCTGCGACTTTTAGATGAACGTGCAAATGTCCCGATTGCAAGGGTTAATGAAATTGTCAGGCAACGACACAATAAAGCTTATAAATTGGCAATCAAAGATCTCTCACAAGGTGAGACTTTGAAGGGATTTGAACGTTTGGATAAAATGGGAGCGGTCAAAGAAATTGAGGATAAAGAAAAACGTCATTTGAAAATTGCTGATGCTTACTATCAATCTTTGGAGAATAAACGCTCTGCTATTGTAGTTTCACCTACTCATAAAGAAGGTCGAGATATAACCTCCACTATCCGAGAAAAACTGCGGGCTAAAGGAAGAATTGGTAAAGAAGAACATCAATATAATGTTCAAAGAACACTACATTGGACAAATTCCCAAAAACAGGATTTTAGAAATTATACAAAAGGTATGGTAGTTCAATTTCATCAAAATGCATCGGGTATAAAAGCAGGTCGAAAATATGAAGTTCGTAATATTGAAGAAAGTGGTCAGGTCATGATTGCAGAAAAAGGTACTCAAGCCCTTACCCCCCTACCCTTACAAGCGTTTGAACGATTTCAAACATATACACAAGAACACACACACATATCTAAGGGTGATCTAATCCGAATTACTAGGAATGGTTATGCTGTGGATGGAAGTAGATTAAATAATGGTCAAGTCTTTACTGTTAATGGTATTGATAAAAATGGAAATATTGTTCTACCAAACGGTAAAATTCTTTCCAAAGAATATCAAAATTTTACTTTAGGGTACTACCGTACTAGTCATTCTTCACAAGGCAAGGATGCTCAAGATGTATTTTTAGTACAAAGCACTCAGTCTTTTTCTGCGTCCAACGATAAACAGTTTTATGTATCCACCTCACGAGGAGAGCAAAGATGTTTTATTTATACTGATGATAAGAAAGGGTTAAGAGAAGCTGTCCAACAATGCTCTGATAGAATGAGCGCAAAGGAACTTGTAGAAGAAAAAGATCGCCAATCTTATGAAAAAATGGTTAAGACACAATACTATAAAAAAATAGATAGCACACATGAAAAAGGAGGGATTGAACAAAAAGGCCAACAACATCGAAGCCCTAAAAACACAATGGATGGGCAAAAAGAACGAACTCCAGGATAATGCACCTTTAAACAAACCACAGTTAAAGCCATCATCTAATTATAAAGTTGATCGTTCAGACAGGCATGTCCCAAAACTTGGAATCATTTTAAAGTCAGGTAAACGGTATTATATCCCCTATTCTTATCAACCATTCATTGAATATTCGCCCTCGGTAGGATTATCCTTAATGACTTCACAGTTTAGAATAGAGATTACAGGACGGGGTTTAGATGAGCTTATAGATCATCTTTATAATGATCGTGTACAATGGATAAAAGAGAACAATCAGCGTATAGATGACAAGAGCGAAAACGTATATATTTCATCTATAAAAATTGAGGGTGAACTTTTTGAATATTAATTTAGGTGGGCTTACTCTTTACCACCATCAATAATTTTAAACGGGTGGCTTATTGAGCGTTTTCGCCGTCCTTGGGTCATTGAGGGAATTGTGTTTGGCGGAAGCTTCATGAAATCTCGAATATCAAAATCCATATCCCTGCGTTTTCTTTTTCCTTCAACTTCTTCTTTGAGCCATCCACACGTCCAGTAATAACAGATCATAGTGTCTATAGCATCCATATTCTCAGTGTTAGATTGTGGAACTTCATTGCCCCTATAAAAGGGTAATAAATCAGGCCTGTAATTTTCAATATATGTTTCAAACACATTAAAGGCTCTTTCATAATAATCGGGATAAATCCGTTTGGATTCATCATAACCATGCGCGATTAGATCAACAGGCATATTAATTTCTAATGCTCTATGGATATACCAATCCAATACTATTTGTTCCTTTTCGCCTTTATCTATTTCCTTAAGATTACAAGCGATGAGTTCTTGAATATTATATAATGAGCTCGCTATATCCAAATGATGATCGAAATCAGATGGAGTATCCTTTACGCCAAGGTAGATTAGTAACCGATCAGGGTCATACTTTGTCAAATAATGTACAATAATATTCTGAGATTTATCGTAATATGTACCATATTCACTTCTTAATTGGCGTTGAAAATTACGAATTTCATCAAATCTTAATTCAATATCAAAATTGATTTCTTCCATTTTTATTTCTCCCAATTATTAGCGATATTTCATAACTATTATATCACAAAATCCATTAATAATGGCAGATAAAAACCCACCTAAACCAGAAAAAAAGCCTATCCCAAACCATATGGATAAATCCGATACGTTTGGATATGTAGGAGCAGATGGTAAAAAAGCTAATGATATTAATAAATTTAAAGCAACATCAAGATATGTTCCTCTCGCAAAAGAAGAACATTTAGATAAGCAGCTTAAAATTCAATCTAACAACAATAAAAAGTTGGAAGAATTGAAAAAAAAGGAAGCAGGTAAAAAGTGGATTATTCAAAAAGGGCAAGAAAAAAAGGTTGCCCAACAAAAAGAAAATGAGAAAAAAGCCTACGAAAAGAAGAAGCAAGAAATCATAAAAAAGGGTCAAATTGAAGCAAAGAAAACTTATTTAAAAAGTAAGGACAGTACGACTAAAAAGTTTAATGAAAAAACAAAATAAGATTAATATCACCTATCCACAATTAGCAATATTCTGCTAATTCCTTGGCCTTGTGTGGGAAATAAAAAACAACGCCTGATTATCGAGCATCTAAAACAATGTTAGTTGTTTTCCTTTAACCGCCTGCTCAGGGGCTTTTGCCCAAATCTGAGAATCCTCTTTATCAATTGGTTTAATGCCAAGTGAAGGTATGTTGATTTGCCAGCCTTTTATCCATTCCATCGATAATGTATTCATACAAGCAATTTCACCACGTAGGCCATTTAGGAATAAATTAACTGCAGACATCTGTGCGCAGGTAATGCTTATGTCATTTCCAAAAAAGTAGTTATCAGGATTAGCTTTAGCAAAATCAAGAAGCATTCGTGATGAACCACAAGATGGATCATACACTTTTTGTCCGCGAACAGCTTCGCGTGAAGGTGTTGTAAGTTTTGTCAATAACTGGGTAATCGGATGGGGTGTGAAATATTGACCATTTTGGCCTCTGGTAATGTGCTCAGTAAAATAACGGCCCAATAAATCACTATATGGATCTTCAAAGGCACTCACTTGAATACATGATAATAGTTTTGCAAAGCGGTTTAATTCATCTTTTGAGTAAGGTTTGATAGTGCGCATATACAGCTCTTCGTTTTCTGCATCTTTTTGACCAAGACCGCTAGCTATATTTGTTTGATGATAAGCGCAGATGCTCATCGTTAATAGGTCATTGAAAATGCGAGATAGCTCAAATTTTCGTCCAAGCTTATCCATTTTATTTTCAAATGATTTGTAGACATTTTTATCAGACACAACATAGATCTCCTATTTTTAAATGGATAAGCCAATTACCAGATAGTAATTGGCTTATATTATTTAGTCTTTTGGTGCAAATGCCACAAGTTCAATTTGTCCTGAAAATGGATTTACATGAGGCGTAGCATCAAGGATTATATTAACCCCTACCCCATCTGAATGAAGAAACCCGCATCCAATGCGTGCGCCTATTCTATCGGAAGTACCACTGACAATTTTTGTATGAACATATAAATCAGGTGTTCTTTTTTGATCAGAGGATTGTTTTTGAATATCAGTCATTTGTTTATTCCTTTCATTTGGGTTACTGATGTTAACCATAAAACCATGCGTAAAAGAGATAAAAGCAAGGGTGCACAGCACCAAAGGCTTGCCCTTGCTTTTATCTCGAGCATGGTAGGTTTAGCATCAATAGAAACACCAATGAATACGGAAAAACAACAGGCTTACTTAAAGATTGCCTGTAAAACCAAATACAAGATGGTATAAATGATGTACAAAGAAAAGATAAATTAGGGCTGTGGATTGTGTGATTGTCGTTCAAAAGATAGAGTATCTCCTGATTTTAGACAATCATTGACATCTACATGTGGAAAATACAAAGGGCTTTGGTCGAACACAATGTCACCAAAATCATTTTTAAACTTAAGTACGGCTTTTTTTGCACTTGAATTATTATCCAAAAATAAATCAATTCTTGTATAGCCTTGTTCCTCAATGTAAGCTTTAGTACGGTTGTAAGAGGATAGCGCATTCATCACAATGGCATCACCGCGAAGCTGATCCACGCCAATCATTTCAAGTAAAGACAGGTGATCGAGCATCCCTTCAAAAACAGAAACAGCTCTCCTACCCTGCTCTGATCCTGGGTGAACGGTTATATCTCGAACAAGAAGAGCGGACTTAAATTTACCTTTTTTTGAGTCAGAAGCTGACCTGATCTCCCAGCCATTAGATAAATTCTTTTGTCCAAACCCGAAATAAAGCCCATCTGAGGCGTTTTGAGAGGTGTTGCGGTACTGAACTACCCTAAGATACATTCTCGCAATCTGAGGGCTAATATGGCGGGTTTTGAGGTATTTTAAAATCACTTCTGATTTAAGGGGACTGTCTTTGACAAATTCAAGATAGCGCGGTGCGCCTGTTTTTTTAGGTTGTGCTTCACTATAAGAAAAACTATTGGACTGTTTAACGCTTGATCGTCCCATTGTATCTTCAAGCCATTGCAAGGCATCGGTCACACGGCTAGAGCGTCCGTGTTTGGAAAGATAGGCAATTGCAAAATCGAGTGTATTGCCTCCCTGCCCTTCTCCGAAGTCATACCATTGGTTTTTTACTAGATTAACATTGAAAGATGGTTCGACCTCTGCGCGCCAGGGAGATAGATATTTATGTTCTGTGCGTCCACGCTCAACAACTTTAACGTTATAGCCTAGCTTTGCCATGATTACAGTTAGTTTAATTTGTTTTGCTTGTGCTGCGTTCATAATCTTTAAATACGTAATCCTTAAATAGTTAAATAGATAAATAGATAATCTTTATTTAAAGATCCACCCCTTTTAAAATATTTTCAAATCCTTCCTGATTAAATCCCACAAGTAAGAGCGCATCGTTAAGCCAGATTTTCTATGCTTAAAAATATGCTCCTGTAAAGCATCATACAAATCCTCTGGAAGATCAAAAGATGTTTTTACGACCCTACCCTC
>CALAJP010000285.1 GCA_937922815.1 uncultured Saprospiraceae bacterium | reverse complement strand
GGTAATCTTTCTTCCAAGCATAAGCTCTCCTTTCAAATAAAATAGTTTGTGGTGAATTTATTTTATCAGAAAATGAGCTTGTGCTTACTTTAGTAGATTAGTCTTGAAACAGGGCATCCCACTACGAACCGAGAAGAGCCGTTAATGTCAAAAAAAACGTTATTAAATGAATTTAATCATTTTGAAACAAATTTTGACTTATTTCAACCAGCAATAGATATTAGTGAGGCTTCACTAGCAAAAGAAAAGAAAGAAATTTTAGATTTTATAGATACGTTTAATAAATAAGTTAAACTTTTCTTGCAAACGCTATGATTACGATAGAGTAATAAAATTATTAGCTTGAGGGATGTTATGAAGAATTTATTGCTTTTATTATTAGCAACTATATTTTTTAGTTGTGCGACAATTAAGACAGGTGATTTGTATAATTTAGAGACTAAAGGTGTCAGCTTTGACGCATCAAGTATCGAAATTAATATTAACGATCCTAGAAGTATTAAAAATGCTAATCAGAATATAAAAATTCCTGCAATAAGCTTTCCCGGTGATCAGTTAATGCATCATAGAAGATTTAGTAATTCTGAATTGAAAAAAATATTCAGAAATGAATTATTATTAAAATCTGAGAAAGGTACTGGTATTATTGATGTTAAGATTTTGAAGTCTATACAGTATTTTTCAACCGATGATCCTAAAGAAGTTGAAGAAGTTGTTGCGAAAGTTCACGTAAAAAAAACAATAGGTGTTAATAGTTGTGAAGGGGTGAGAGAAGTACGAGGTAGGGTCGAATCTATAGATGCTTCTGTTGAGTACATTAATAAAATGCTTAAGGATGCTTTAGGAAAATCGTTTAATCTCGCTTTATTATCTTGTAAGTAATTATTTATTAGGTGTGGCAAAATTGTGGCAAATTTTCATATTTTGCCACAACTTGTATTTATAAAATGGGAGTTACTTTCAACATCCTCCACCATTCATGTGGCAGGAGCGTGGCAGGTGGTATAAAAACCCCCCCTAAATTAAGCTAATTTGGACAACGATAAGCTACAAATCTCATGTTAGTAAAAACTACGTATGTAGCCTGTATAGTTTAGTATATTGTAATTTACATTTTTCTGTATTATTCTTGTAAAATACGCAATTTCCGGTCCGACCACCTCCACCCGAGGGTATAAGCTTTAAGTTTGTATGTTGGGGTGGGGGGCAAAATCACCCAAGAATTGTGATTTTTATAAAACACAAGGTCACTTAAATGAAAGTCAGTTTTGAAAAAATGGATAAGGCACTTTCTCAGCTTCAATCTGCTGTATCAAAAGAACCTGCAAATGATCTTGAAAGAGATGGTGTAATTCAAAGGTTTGAATATACAATCGAGCTTCTTTGGAAAGTATCTAAAAAGGTATTAGAGGACAATGGTGTTGTGGCCGTTGCTCCTAAAGATGTTATTCGTGAGCTTGCCAATATTGGTTGGATAACTAATCCAAATGAACTTATTGAATATCTTAAAATGAGAAACGAAACGAGCCACTCTTACAAAGAAGTTGTTGCTCAAGCCGTATATGAAGCAAGTAAAAAGTTTGCAGTTGCTGCTGAAGATTTAATAAAAATCCTTAAAGAGAAAGCATAGTGAAGTTTGGTCTTTCTGAATCTGATTTAAATTTAGTTATTCAAGAAATTAAAATACATTTTGGTACAACTAGAAATCCAAAAATTTACATTTATGGCTCTAGAGTTAAAGGTCATTATCGAGAGTTTAGTGATATAGACCTTTTACTTGAGGCCGATAGTTATGATGAAGAATCTCTAAGTAAAATTGATTTTTCAGAACTAGATATTGTTTATAAAGTCGACTTTGTATTTGGGAAAGACTTATTTGAAGGCTATAGGGAAGAGATTGAGAGTCATATGGTTTTAGTTGATTAGAGTTTTTAGACGTGGGGGGGGGCACAGCATCCCACCTTGGGTCGAGAAGGGCTGTAAATTAATTTTGTTCTAGCGCTACACTAAAAGGTACTGATTGAGTTTAAGAGCCGTAGTTATTTTGGCTACGTATACACTTGGAGTTACCGCCTGTTCGCTGAACAGATATCATGATGAATTTGCAAAAGAACAAAATCTGTAAATCCTCTAGGTAAACTGTATCTTCTCTAATTGTGTATCAATTCGAATAATGTGCTGAAACATAAGTTTTGTACAGTTATATAGCCAATAATATCTGGAGCTGGTCTATCTTTAGGAGCAGTTGCTAAAATTCCCTCAATCAGAGCATTTGTAACTACTCCTCCTGGCGATAATTTAATTTAAACTCGCTTCGCTCGCGCAACTTTTTTCAAAAATTTTCTTCAAAAATAATTTTGCCTCTCACAAAGTTATTATAAAATTATGATCAGAAACAGAACGTGCAAAACAAAAAGTTAACCTCTTCAGCAACAAATATATTTGCGCCAAAAACGTTTTATCCCAAACTCAAAAAAATCAAAAAAACCGTCAAGCACTTTTCTAAAAAAAAATAAAAACACGCACGATAAAAATCGCTATGTTGTTTAATACTTTTTTTCCAAAAAAAATCGGTAATATTTTCAATATTGATTTACTTTTTAAATTCAATAAATGCTAAAATGTCATTAAGCCTCAATAGTTTTGTTCGGCGCTTTGCAAACTGTATCATGCCAAAAGGATTTCAAAATATACGTCATAGCGGGGCTTACGGAAATTCTGTAAAAGCTAATAATGTTTTTTATGCTCGACTAAAAATTTACGGCAAGTTCGGAAAGCCCGTTTGTGTTTTAAAAGAAGTTTATAAAATTGAATCCACAATCTCTAAAATATTAGACTCAATTTCCATATGTGACTGTCATTTTGAATTTGAAAAAATGCCTATTCAAAGTTCTGCTTGATTCTTCTTTTTTGTGATACTTATTCTTCGAGAGAAGACTTCGTCTTCTCTCTCAAAAGTAAAAGTTTCTAAAT
>CALAJP010000284.1 GCA_937922815.1 uncultured Saprospiraceae bacterium | reverse complement strand
TTGTAAGGCTAATGACATCAATCCGTATGAATGGCTAAAGGAAACACTAGAAAAAATACCATCCACTAGTATTCAAGATCTAGAAAATTTGCTGCCGAACAGGAAAGTACAAATGGACATGTAGTTGGTCGGATGCTTACGCTATAGATAAGTATTTTGCCAAAATCAAGAAAGAAGTAAAATGAGTTCCAAAGTAAACATATGGAAAATACTCAAAGATCATAAAGCTACCTTAGTTGATCAGAACACAAACAAACCTGGCGGTGATGATATAGTTTTCTTTTTATTAATACCAGTACTCACTCCATTTTTCTTAGTATTTGTTTTAGGATTTGATTTCGGCAACTATTTGGATTTGAGAAAAACAATTGTAAGTAGTTTGGCGATTTTTGTCGGCCTTCTCTTTAATGCGTTGGTAATTTTAATCAATATCGCAAAGAATGGAGATACCGAAAATATTCGAAAGACAGTAATTCAACAACTGATCGCAAATATTTCATTTAACATAATTACAGCCTTTATAGCTGTTCTATTTATACTAATAAGGTACATTGAAATACCATCGTATTTTGAAGTTAAATATTTACCAGCGACAACTCAAATTATTGACACTATTTCAATAGGGCTTTTACTTAGTTTCTTCCTGACATTCCTTATGATAATGAAAAGGACTTACTTGATAATCAATACCGAAATAGAGAAAACTCATGATAACACATGATGATGACGGCATACCCTTCGGGCTACGCCGCATATCATAATTCCGTTATAGCCAATAAAAAATGAAAATGGAAAGAAACGAAATGAAAAATGTTAGATACGGACTAACAGATTTTGATACAACTTTTAATATACAGACAAATAAATCAATTAAGAAGCCAACTGAATTCAGAATCGTATATGGATTGTTGGAGAATAATCTTATACCCTTAGTATTTAAATTTATGTTTAACGATGAATCAAAGCAGGAAGCTATTATTGGCAACTTATCACCAACAATTGTTTTAGAAAGTCATAACACATTTCCATCATCACGTACATTGGAAATGGTTGAAAAAGTGGCCCAAAGTGTTTTGTTTACGGAAATACTGGCAGTCGTAAAGTCAAATTATTCCAACAAATTCGATGAGTCAATGGATAGTCCAAATAGTTTACCATATTGGAACTTTGAGAAAAATACAAATCTAAGAGCTGTTGAAAATATCTTTCAAAATTCAATTAGTAAAGATTATTCATTTATGTATTTTATTTAGTAGCATTTAAATATTCCAATCTTGCCAGAATCAGAAATAGGAAATTTCCTTAGAGTATTTGACCATATAGGAAAGGTCAAAATCAGGAGTATCACAGATACATTGTTCAAATATGGTACTACGTTATTAGTAGTTGCTTCTTTAACTGCAATATCTGATAAACCTCCAGCTTGGTCAATTATTCTACTCTATAGCTTGGGAAGCTTGTTTTTAGTATTTGGACTTCTATTCTATGCAATATTTGCATTCAAAAATCCAGATTATTTAAGATCAGAAACTTATCAGATTCAGAAACAGTCACTCGAACTAATGGGAGATAGTTCAAATAAAGGCAAAATTGACCTAACGAAAGCATCGATAATAAATAGTCCTTTTGACCAAAAGGAGAATAATGATGAAAACAAATTATTAGAATGAATAAGTATCAAACATATATCGTAGTGTTTGAAAATAAAGGACTATTGAGTGGATACAATCCTGATAATTTTCATAATAAGATAACATCAGCTAAAGGTATCGTTAGTTGGTGGCATTACATATCAAATACCTACATACTAATTGTAGATAAAGGAGTTACGGCAACGGATGTCACAAACTTTTTACAATCTTTTACAGGTAAAACTCATTTTTTGGTTTCCGAATTGCACTTAAGAAATCACAATGGTTATTTAGCACAAGAAGCATGGGATTGGATAAACAATGAACTAAAAATTCAGGAAGAATCGAATACTGGCTATAACAATAGATAAGAAGTAATAGCTCCTTCGTCACTACTACTCTTATCATCATCCGTTAGCGACAATTAAAATCAAAAAATGACAGACATTGGGAATAAAAACAATTTGAGACTAATATGCAATTAAAAGTACTAAACGAACAACAAAAGCAGCTCTTTAATGATGTCGGAATTATAAAGTTAAAGGACTTCCTACCTTTAGATTATGTCCAGATGATTCAAAATGTATTCTATAGTGAATTTAGTGCAGTTGGACTATTTAAAAATGGAGAGTGGTTTTTAGAAAGCATTTCGATGAAGGACATTAAGAAAATTTTGAAAAAAGTAAAAAGTAAAATATTATTTTCTAAATTCTTATTAGAGGAAAAAACACGGCAGGCTATTTCTGAATTATTAAATGAAGATAAGGCTCTTTCCATTTCAAAATCGGCAGGTATTTTATTTACACTACCTAATGCTGATGAATGGGAAGTCCCTTCTGAAGCATGGCATGTAGATATCCCTCGATTGCCATATGAGGGGAGCCTGGGTATTCAAGTCTTTTCTTTTATAGAAAGCGTTGAACCTCATTCTGGTGCTACTCTAGCAATAAAAGGATCTCACAAACTATTTCGTAAGGATAAACTTAGTTCGAAAAAGCTTAGGAATAAGCTAGTTAAGTTTCCTTATTTTAAGAAATTAATGTCCAAAGAATTTAAGGATAGAAGTTGGTTCACAGTAAATAAAGGAAAAATTTTGGGAAGAGACGTTGAGCTGATAGAATTATTTGGGAATATTGGTGATATATATCTAATGGATGTAAGGTTACTACATTCTGTAGCACCTAACCCAAATCGAAATCCAAGAATAATGGTTGCTCAAAGATATTTATCCGAGAAAGTTAGTAAACATTATACAAATATAAAACCGAATTAAAAATTTAAAAATCTAGTATTTTGAAAGTAGCAATAATTACCGGTGCAGGAGGGCTAGTTGGCGTTGAATCTGTCAAGTTTTTTTCACAACACTTTGATCTGATCATTGGTGTTGATAATGATTCCAGAGGGTATTTTTTTGGTAAGGGAGGATCCGTCGCTAAAAACATTAATAATCTAATAGAAGATGTAAATAATTACGAACATTATCCTATTGATATTCGAGATAGGGAACGCATTAGAAGACTTTTTGCAAAATATAATCAGGACATTAAACTGATTGTTAATGCTGCGGCTCAACCTAGCCATGACTGGTCGGGTAAGTTTCCTTATGAAGATTTTGAAATTAATGCTTTAGGTACTGTAATTCTATTAGAAGAAATGAGAACTCAATGCCCAAAATCAGTTTTTATCCAATGTTCTTCTAGTAAAGTATATGGAGATACATTGAATAGTTTTGATTATGAAGAAAAAGGTAATCGCTATGATTTACCTCAAAATCATACCTACTATAGTGGCTTTAGAGAAGATATGTTTGTAGATCAATCCTTACATTCTCCTTATGGAGCAGGGAAATTGGCTTCAGATGTCATGTGTCAGGAATATGCAAGATATTATGGATTAAATGTTGGGATATTTCGCCCAAATTGTATAACTGGAGGGCCTCATTCCGGGGTGGAATTACACGGGTTTTTATCCTATTTAGTTAAGTGTACAAAAACATATAACGTTTTTGGTTATGGAGGAAAGCAAGTGCGAGACAATATTCATGCACATGACTTAGTTAGGGCATTTCATCAGTTTTATTTGAATCCGCATGCAGGTGAGGTTTATAATTTAGGTGGTGGTAGAGCAAATAGTTGTTCCATACTAGAAGCGATAGAATTGGTGCATAGTGTTTTAGGAAAGAAAGTAGAATTTGAAGTGTTAGACAATCCTAGAGTCGGTGATCATATTTGGTGGGTTACGGATAACAGTAAATTTATTTCTCAATATCCTGACTGGTCTATTACTAATGATTTAGAGGAGATAATAACTGAAATTTATGCAAATACACTACAGACAATTGATGAAGTTTAAATGGAGAATCCATGTAATTTTAATCATTTTGGGAAGTCTAGTTTTTTCTTGTTCTATCTCAGATAACAATTGGTATTTTAAGGAAGGAGGAACTCTTCTTTGGATTGATGGTAGACATGAGGACAAGGCAATTAAAAGTGCAATTCACCATACTTTAGAGCATTCATCAATTATTGTTGCTCAGATTTCATGGAGCCCTAACGATACTAGCTTTTTTAAAAACACTGCTTGGTATTCTTCTTTAGCAAAGGATCATGGAAAAACCTTTATGATTGCTATTGATTGGCAAAAGGTTGATCGATCAGGAACAAAGGGAGCTTGGAGCTTTGAAGACGCTAAAATAGCTCATTTGTTTAAAAAAGACATGTTAAAACTAATAGAAATTTACGACCCAGATTTTATTAACCTAGGAGTTGAGGTAAATTACTACGCAATGACATCTTCAGAAGGGTTTAGAGCCTTTGCTCCTTTATTTAGAACGCTGAAAAAGGAAATTAAACAATTGAATCCCAAATTAAAAGTAGGACTTTCATATCAACTTGAATTACTTTTTGGACATCATGCTGGTTGGAACGAATCTCAAACCTTGGTTACATTAGATAACCTTCTTGGAGATCTCGATTTTTTAGGTATCTCCACCTATCCTAATATGGTATCTAAAAAAAAGCATTCTGACGTATCATTTTCTACAAATTATCTAGACAGCATAAGCCAAACTTACGCTTTACCTATGGGTATTTCTGAAACAGCTGTAAGTAGCAAGTTATACGATCCTGATCAGAGAAAAATCTATGTAAAGAGTGTTTTCGAAAAAGCAAATAATCTAGATTTTAAATTCGTAATATGGGGATCTATAATTGACGCTGTCCAAGACGATTCTTGGTCTAATAAAATAGGACTTCTTGATAAAGAAGGATTACCTAAAAAGGAGTTCGATATTTGGAGGAATGAAAATGAAAACTTATTTAGATAGAAGTATATGAATTTATGTATTATTATACCCGCTAAAAATGAAGAACTTACCCTAGCTGAAACTATAGAAAATCTACAAGAAGAACTAAATGATAAGATTCCATTTTCTATTTTAGTTATTAATGATTACTCAGATGATGGGACATTAAATTTATTAGAAAAATTAGCTTCAAAATATTCCAACTTAGAATACATTTCTAATGAATGGGAAGGAGGAGTTGGTAATGCTATACGATATGGTCTGTCTAAATGGCAAGGAGACATTGTCTCTTTATGTATGGCAGATGGTTCAGATGCTCCAAAAAATATTTTAGAATCATATCACAAAATTACAAGAGAAGGCTACGATTGTGTTTTTGGATCAAGGTTTATTAAAGGAGGACAAGTGATGAATTATCCAATCATTAAATTAATTTTGAATAGGATATTTAATATAGGAGTTCGAATAATTTCTAAAAATAAGTACAACGATTTTACGAATATTTTTAAAATTTACCATAGACATGCTATTAATTCAATGCTACCTCTAGATTCAACAGGATTTAGCATTGGCTTAGAAATGAGTTTAAAAGCATTTAATGAAAATATGAAAATTGCAATTATTCCTATTTCATGGACACAGCGAAAAGCAGGTGTTTCAAAACTAAAATTGAATAAGAATTTTAAACTCTATATGTCAACCCTAAGAAAATCATTAAGAAATGAATCTGCTTAGTAAAATCGTTCTTGTTACAGTATTTTTAGTTTATCTATTATTAGGTCTAAGCCACAGTGCACAGCAGGGATTCTGGCATGATGAAATATATACCTTAACCTTTTTAAATGGGGTGAGTGTATATGATTTTGAAGGAAGTATATGGGAAGGGCAAGATACTCTTTTTGCTGCAAATGATTATAAAGAGGTTTTGGCAGAAGATCATTTTTATGCTCATTTTTCAACTCAAATATTACATGAAGGACATCCCCCTTTATATTTCATGCTTTTAAAGATTTGGTCTTATGGTTTCGGTTCCACAGCGATTGCTCTTCGAAGTTTTTCCTTGTGCTGTGGGATACTTACATTTTTAATATTATTTAATCTTTTTCGTTCTAAATCGAAAAGAAAATATACTGCATGGGTAGTCCTTGCATTACTTATCACTAATCCATTCCTATTCTATTTTTTTACTGAAGCAAGAATGTATGCTTTAGCCATATTGCTAGCTGCATTGAGCTTTAAATGCTGGTTAGAATATAAAGAACAAAAGAATATAAAATCTGCTACTTTTTTGTATTTCTGTTTTTCATCGACTGGGCTATTATACACACATTATTATGGACTTTTTTTTCTATCATCTTTAGCATTTTTCGAACTACTGAATGATGGTATTAAAAAATCCATATTTAACCATAGTATAACTCTTTTATGTTTTTTGCCTTGGGGTTTTGCTATAAGCAAACAATTGAATTTTCATGATATACATTGGACTGATGGTATCATCTCTTTTGGGGAGTCTATCGTAGGATATTTTAAGGGAATATTGCAATTGTTAGTATCTCCTATGACAACTCCTTTGCTGTATGAACAGGTTATCATTATTGCGATAATCTTACTTGGGGTATCTTTACTTTTAATCAAAGA
Source organism: uncultured Saprospiraceae bacterium (assembly GCA_937922815.1). Taxonomy (GTDB): domain Bacteria; phylum Bacteroidota; class Bacteroidia; order Chitinophagales; family Saprospiraceae; genus CALAJP01. The sequence continues at coordinate 443 of CALAJP010000284.1, read as the reverse complement.
AAGGAAATTCACTGCTATTTTATTAAGCACCATTTTTATATATGGAATACAGATATATATTTTCGATCAAATTGTTGAACATCATTCTATCTTAGTACCTCGTTACTATATGTTTGTACTTATTTTTATCTATTGGGGTCTGTATAAAATGATAGATACGACACCCCAAACACCATCTTTATTAGCAGCTGCCGCATATATCATTATATCCAGTCTTGTAATTTCGAAAATATACCAATTAGATAGAGCTCCCAAACAAATGTTTAGAGAGGTTGCTGCTTTTGCTGATGGTCAATTGGATTGTAAGCATTCGACCAATGGACGTTATTGTATGCCCCACTGAGTGTCCCTACCTTTGGGGAAAAAACAATGGATTACAAAGAATTTCAAAAGAGCTATGAGCAGTCAGGATTAACTCAATCCTCTTATGGTAAACAACACAA
>CALAJP010000283.1 GCA_937922815.1 uncultured Saprospiraceae bacterium | reverse complement strand
ATACATATCAAAATAGACCTGTGACAATGGTTTTTTAGTTTTAGCATTAAAAGAGGTCAATTTCAACCCTAATTCAATTTTAGATTCATCAATTACCCAAATATCATCACAACAAGTAGCACTTTTTACAGAACGTGTTCCTTCTCTATTACTAACCAAGAAACCTATATTCCCTTCTTTATTATAAAAAAAATCATCAACCGTAGAATTAAAGCCTTTGCCCATATTTTCAGGTTTACTCCAATTCGCACCATTCCATTCGGATCTAAAAATATCTAACCCTCCCATACTTGGGTGTCCGTTAGAAGAGAAATAAAGTGTATTTTCAATAAAAAATGGTGTTACCTCGTCCCCCTTCGTGTTCAAATCTTTTGATAAAGGTTGTGGCGAAGAAAAATTTCCATCATTAAATTCTGCATAAAAAATGTCTTTTCCTCCCATACCTCCTGGTCTATCTGATGAGAAAAAAAGCACAGGTTTTCCAAATAATTCTCCAAAATTAGGATGTTGAATATTATAATCATTCAGTTTTTCCACTGCTTTCGCACCACTCCAATCATCATTTCCTACACGATTGGACACATATAATGAAGACGAACCTATTTTATCTCCATCTGTAATCGCTTTACAATAGTAAATTTGTTTTCCATCTGGGCTAAAAGCAATTCCTCCGCTATGTTTATTCGCCTCATTTATTTTAGCACTTAACTTATTCGGTTTTCCCCATTTTTTATTTTCATCTCTCGTAATACTATAAATTTTAGCATAATAATTATTACCAAAAGCATCACTAACCAACTCATCCGAATTCATAGATGAATACAAAATGGTATTAGAGCTAGGATCTTTCACCGCACCAAAATCCGCATATTTGGAATTGACTGCTGTGCCAGCATTATTGATTTCAATATACTCAGGCAATTCAGGTAGTTTTCCTGCCATTGCCATTCCTTTCAACTCCAAATTAGCTGCCTGTATCAAATCTTCGTTTTCTGTTCTGTCTTTTAATTCTAAAAAGGCATCTTTGGCTTCATCATAATTTCCAACCAATTTTTGAGAAACGCCTAATTCATAGTAATAATCAGAATATTCTTTCTTTTTGTCATTTCTAACCACTCGACCATAATAGGAAGCTGCTTTTTTATAATCTCTTAAGTTAAAATTAAGATTAGCAATTGTCAATGCCGTTTCTTTATCCTTAGAATCTTCGTACAGTTTTTCGTACATTTCTAAAGCATTATAATAAGCATTTTGGTTGAAATATTCTTCGGCAAGTTCTTCTACCATTTCGATATCCATTTCTTTGAATGGCTGAGCCAAAATATTAGAGCAGAAGAAAAATGAAATTAAAATTAGAAAAGTATAGTAACGAATCATGTTTATTTAAACTTTGAATACGGATTGTGATAATTGAAAATTAGAACCTTGGGCAAAATAATACCGGTTTGATATTGGGTTGCTTGTATATTTTTCCAATATACGAAGCGGAAATTTCGAACCCTCCTACGGTATTGTCAATGACCCTTTGTTGAGATAAGGTAATATCGTAGGATGCCGAAATTCTGATATTTTTCATTTCGTAAGCCAATAATAGTTGTACTGCATTACCAAAACGATAGCCTAAACCAGCATAAGCCACCTTATCTTTCTTTATCTTTTTTCTACTTTTTTTCGCTTCTTGAGCATCTTCTTTACTAATCAAATTTCTACCTACCCAAGCTTGGATAGAAGCGTCGATTCCTCCACCTGCTATTGATTGAACAAAAACTTTAGGTTGTGCACTCCACAAATCATTAATTTGCCTTTCGTACATCGCATGACCTGTAAATAATAAACTTTGAGAGACTTGAACACTATCTCCTACAAATGAATGTCCTTCGGTTGCTCCCGTTAAATTATTAAGCGAAAAGCCAAACTCAGTTTCATTCTTTTTATCAATTTTACTTTTGAATTTCAGACCTGCATTTAAGTTGAGATGGCTACCGTTAAAATCTCTACTCAACTCATTTTGGTCTTGCAATATAACATTTTCAAAATTATTAGTAACAAAACCTGCATAAACGCCAATTGTAAAAACTTGATTTCTTTTTTTATCTAATGCCAAATGATATGCTACCGAACCTCCATAAGCACTTCTGCTTCGTGTGGCTGTCGTTCCTGCTCGGTCAACCACAATATTAGCACCAACTCCAACCCAATCGTATTTTCCAAACCCTCTAATCAAAGGAAGATCGATATAAATATTAGGCGTATTATATAATCCACCACTAAACCCCGTTAATTGGTTTCTATAAATTCCTCCTATACGATATGTTCCCTTAAATGCTCCCGTAAATGCAGGGTTTAAAGTCAAAGGAGCATCATCAAAAAGTGTATAATGTCTCGACTGAGCATTTGTATTTGAAGCTGATAAAATGAAAATAAATATTAGTAGTAAAAAATTAATTCGCATATTTTAGACTTAGTCGTGATAGAAAATTAGTAAACTTTAAAATTATTTTAAACCTACTTTTATAATACTAATCTTGAATTATAATAAAATTATATAAATAAAGCTCAATTTAATAGTTTTTTACATATTATACTTGTTAGTATTGATACTATTTGTCCAGAAAATAGTTTTTAAATTATTCAATTTTGTAATTTTTTCACTTATTATTACCTTATCGACTAAAATGTTGAACCTTTACCAAACTTATATTATGTCATTAGCTAGAATTTTTCGATTAAGTATCTGCTTTCTTATTTTTTCATTTTTCATTTGTTGCCATACCTCTAACATTAAGAATTCTGCTGTAATAGAAACCATCACAGCAAAGCAACTTTCAGAAGATGTTGCCTTTCAAAAGATGAACCTTATTGATGTCAGAACAGAAGCAGAGTTTAATGCGGGAGCTATTCCAAATGCTAAACACTTAGATTTCTACAAAAAAGATGTTTTCCAGCATTCATTAGAAAAATTAAATAAAAAAGAGCCTGTAATTGTCTATTGCAAATCAGGAGGTCGCAGTAGTAAAACGGCTAAACTGTTAGAAAAACTAGGTTTTGAAAAAGTATATGACCTATCTACGGGCTATCAAAGTTGGAAAGATTTGAACCCTTAATTTTTAGGTAAATCAATCAAATACTTTCTTTTACTTGAATTAGTTAATGAACCGCCTTTCAGCCAAGGGTTATACTGTTTTAACGTTCGGTAAGAAATTCCGTTTTCTTTAGCAAAAGTTGCCAAATTGATATTACTTTCTTCGATTGCTAACTTAATAACATTATCCAAAGGTGGATATTTATAATCGATATGAAAACCGAATTTCTCTTGATTGCTCAAAATTTTTTTCAAGGCTACAATTCTAAAAACATACCTAGCCGTTTCTTGATTCAAGTTCAAATCATAATAATTGGTCGCTTGTTGAGCGTTCATTTCTTTTTGTAATCCCGAGTCTCCTCGATTATAAGCAGCCGCAGCTAGAGTCCATGAATTAAATTTATTATGCAACTTCTTTAAATATTTA
>CALAJP010000282.1 GCA_937922815.1 uncultured Saprospiraceae bacterium | reverse complement strand
TGACCATAAGGATTAGCACCATTAATCGGTCTAGCATCTTGATCCGAAATATAACGGAATCCCATGTTGTGATTTTGGTTTATGATTTCCAACAGTGCTCTTTCTTCATCAGTTCCTTCAGGGAAATCTTGATAACCGTAGATAATTGTTCTTTTGTCCCATTCTCCTATTCCTACGGCGTAGGCATTTTCGAAATTCAGACTTCCATCTTCATTTGCTGTGATGTAAGGATGTGGATAATCCATTACAGATGCCCTATCGTTGGTACTGGCTGCAAAATTGTGAGCCAAGCCAATCGTATGTCCCACTTCGTGAGCAGATAATTGACGTAAACGAGCCAGAGCCATTTTGGTAAGTTCGTCATCAGGATTGAGCGCACCTTCGGAATATGGAGACAGTAAACCTTGAGCAATTAAAAAATCTTGTCGAACACGCAATGAACCCAACGAAACGTGACCTTTTATAATCTCTCCTGTTCGAGGGTCTTTAACAGACATTCCATAAGACCAACCTCTGGTAGAACGGTGTACCCATTGAATAAGGTTGTACCGAACATCCATCGGGTCAGCATCGGCAGGCATTTCTTTTACCATAAAAGCATTTTTATAACCTGCGGCTTCGAATGCTTGATTCCACCAACTCGCCCCTTCGATTAATGCTGATTTTATAGGTTCTGGAGCTCCTCTATCTACATAATAGACAATTGGTTCTACGGGTTCACTCATTTCCGCATTAGGATTTTTCTTTGCTAACCGATGTCTTGGAATCAACCTTTTAACTAATGGTTCGTGAATGGGCGTTGCATAATCTGCAAAACTTACAGGGAAATACCCACAGTTTGGGTCAAATTTTCTGGGGTTATAATTATTATCAGGCAATTCAATAAATGAATGGTGCATCTGAACTGTTATGGCTTCTGCACTTGGAGTTACTGAACCAATCAACCAATCTTTAGGTGTTCCTGTGAAAGTGATGATAGATTCAAATTCCGTGTTTTTAGGGAAGTTTTTACACATTTCGCTATGAATAGCAGAACGACTAGCATCAACATTATAATTACCTTGATTTTTTTGTTGTAAACGTTGGGCAACTCCATGAGCATCTCGCAATAGAAAAGGCGTTAAATCTACTTCATAGATATTATTTTCTTGAGATTGAATTTCAAAACCCCAAAGTACAGATTGTGCAAACGCCTGTTTAATGGCTTTTTTCTCATCTGGATTATTGCTAATGGCACGATAATCATAATTGGGTTGTATCAATAAAATTTTATTCCCTTTTTTTATAAACTTTACAATTCTCGTATTCCCTAATTGTCCTCTATCTAAACCAATATCATTAGAACCAACACCAGCAGCTAATGAATTGACGTATAAAAATTCTGTTTCTACTTTATCAACGAACAAACTTATCTTCCCTGTTTCTTCATTATAATTGAAATTGAAAAAACCGTTTTGGCTTACGTTAGCCTTGATGGTAATACTGATGCTAAGTAATATGAAGATTAGTATAGATAGAAACCTCATGTGAAATTAATTTGATGAATGTTTAAGATAAACAAAAATTGGGATTTTTTTAAAAGCATCAAAATGATATTAGTTGTTTAAATTGAGAATATGGGATAAAATGGGTCTGAAATGGGCGAAATAATGAGGCGAAGGTTACATTTTTTGTAAAAACAAAATACAATGTGTTTTTTCTGTGTTTATATATTAGCCAAAAATTATTTTTTTTCGTAGTTAAAAGTGTTATATTTTAATTATGAACTGACAGACAATAAGTTTTATATAGAAAAAGTTCGTTACTTGAAAGAACTGAAAACAATAATTATGCGATACGTATTTATATTTTTTATACAATTAGTTTTTATACAGTTGGTTGATGGGCAGAATAATAATGAAGCCATATTGAAGGGCAATGTTCAATTTGCTTCCAAAATCCCTGAATTAGAGTTGACAGGAGACGAAGCTTGGCTAAAGGGAAAATCCTATAAGTTAAAAACACCTGTTGATGATGATGGGGCGTTTTTCTTTACGATTCCGCTGGATAGATTAACTTTATTTACCCTTTCAGTAGGACAAAAAAGATTATTGGTGTTTTTGGAACCAGGGGATTTTTTGGAATTAAATGTTAACCCTTATGAGATTACAAAAGCGAAGTTTGAAGGCAAAGGAGCAGATAAAAACACAATCTATCATCAATATAATAGAGATATTCAGATGGAAACGAATCCATTTCGTTACAAAAGGTACAAAAAAGGGGAGTTATGGTTTGCGGTAAGCCCAATGCATGAAATGGATATGATGGCAAATTCGGGTTCTGCTATGTTGTTGAAAATGGAAGGGGATAAACAAGACGCTTGGATGTCTTTTAATAACCTGAAACAAGAAAAAAGTATTAGCCCAGCATTTGAATCATTTATGAAAACCGAAATCGAATATCATTATGCGTTCAAAGTCCTTTCTTATCATATGATATATAAGTCGATGCATAGTTTGGATAATAACTATTTAGATGTGCTTGAGAAATATAAAACCGTAGTGGATTCTAATCAAATGAACAATCATTGGTTTAGGAACTTTCACTTACATGCCGTTAATTATGACTTTATTCTGGAGAAGAAAAACTACAAACCTCAATTTGATGCACTGACGGATTATGTTGAAAAAAAGGACAGTAGTATAACCAGAAATTTTATTTTGTCGGAGTTATTAAATGCGTATGTTAATAAATATGGTCCTGATGAATACTTGGGTTTTTATCGTAATTTTATAACAGATTCTGTCACACAAGATTATCAACAAAAAGTCTCAAATACAGTGACTTCAAAACTAGTAGGGTGGTACGGTCAGCCTGCTCCCAAGTTTAAGTTTCTGAATATTGAAAACGAAGCAGTAATCTTATCTGATATTGTTGGAGATCAAAAAATATTAATTAATTTTTGGGCTACTTGGTGTCAACCATGTTTAAAGAAAATACCCGAGTTTAAGAAATTGTCACTGCCTAGTGATGTGAAAATTATCCACCTTTCGTTGGATAGAAAAAAGGAGGATTGGGAAAGCTATGTAAAGAGGCATAATATTCCTGGTGAGCATGTTTGGGCTTATGACGATAAAAACGAGACGTATCTTAATCAATTTAAAATATCTTCATTGCCTTCAATGTCTTTAATTAACCAATATGGAAACTTTTCAAAATTACCTGATTCTGAAAACTTAACGGAACTGATAAGCTTAATTAGGTAAAGTTTATAGGCTTTGGTGTTATAAATTTATTAAATAGGAGGAATCCTTACTTTTTGGGTAGCAAAAAATAAAACTAATGAATTATATTTGTGCTTGATTAATTTAGAAAACAAAACATTAGAACACTATGATAACTGTAATTTCGGGAACTAATAGACCAAATAGCAAAACAAATATCATAGCTGAGAATATTGTTGAAATTCTAAAGAGTCAATCACTTGATACTGATATTCAACTTCTTAAACTCGAAATTTTAGATGGCTCCGTTTTGCATAGTATGATGTATAATTCCGATTCACAATCGAAATTGGTGACTAAAATACAAGATAAGTGCGTTATTCCTGCTTCTAAAATTATTTTTGTTGCCCCCGAATATAACGGAAGTATACCTGGTGTGTTAAAATTGTTTATTGATGCTATTTCTATTCGCAAGTACAAAGAAAATTTTGTGAATAAAAAAGTAGCCTTAGTTGGTGTTTCGTCGGGTAGAGCAGGGAATATCGTAGGTCTTTCTCATCTTCGTGATATGTTGAGCTATTTAGGGATGATGGCAATGCCTCAACAGCTTCCTATATCTACAATAGAAAAGGTTATGGTTAATGACAGTTTAAACTTGGATACACAAAAATCTTTAAGAGACTTCTGTAAGCAATTCTTACAGTTTTAGACTACTCTATTTTAGCTTTTACTTAGCTATGGGTTTTCATTTGTCATAAAATCGTCGTTTTATTACCTGTTCATTGTAAATAATGTTTCATTTTTTTGTCTTTTTTTCGACCAAAAATAGACGATAATAATATCGTTTTCTAAAAATGAAACGGAGATGTAATTTTCATTTTTTTTATTTTAAAAAATATATTAATAGTTATTTGCTTGATAAGTAACTTTTTATATATAGGAATTGTATTATATGTGTTAAAAAACATATAATAACAAGCTGATTTCTTAAAGTGGATTGGAATTTGTACGTGATATAAGTATAAATAATCTAAGTTATGAGATATAATGTCACCACGCTACTAATTTTCATTTTTTTTGCATCTTCGAATTTATTCGCCCAAAATACAACTCAATTTACTAACCATACTTTTACTAAAGCGTATTTTAATCCTGGATATGTCTCAACTTTTGATGGCGTATTAGCTCAGGTTAATTATAGAAATCAATGGACTGACTTTGAAGGGTCACCAAAAGTTATTTATGGAAATGTTCAAGCATCTATAGATAGAAATAGAGCTGGGGTAGGTTTGGCTATTGTCAATGACCAAATAGGAGCTTCTAGTGTTAATACTTTGACAGGGAGTTATGCCTATAAAATAAATACGTCTTCGACTAGTTATTTGAGTATTGGTGTTTCTGCAAGTGCAGAATTTTTGCAATTTGACTATCTTAGCTTAAGGAAATGGGACGATTTAGATACTTATGGTACTCCTGAAACATCAGGATTTGAACCCAATTTTGGTTTTGGTTTCTTTTGGAAAAACGATAATTTTTATGTGGGCTATTCTGCACCACGTTTTTTAACACAAAAAAATAACAATGAGTCTAGAAATAATCTAGTTCGTAGTAACTATTTACTTGCGGGCAAGTTAATAAATTTGAGAGAAAACTTGAAACTACATATTTCTGGCTTGATTTCTGCTGTAGAAAACACACCACTAGAGATTAATGCCTCTGCTTCTGTTATAGTAAATGAAAGGTTATATGCTGGTATCAACTATAGGTTAGGGAATTCAGTCGATGCTTTTGTAAGGTATCAAGTTAATAAATTGTACTCTTTCACGGCATCTTATGATTTTGCTTTTACAGAAATTACTCCTTATGTAGGTTCTTCATTTGAATTAATGGCAGAATTTACATTAAGCAGAAAAGATAGAACTGAGCATACTAGGTATTTCTAATCGTTAAAATAACACAACCGTAATAAAAAAATAAAAGCACCTAATACTAATTCAAAAAGGCAATTTTAATTTATTCTAAGTTCAGAATTATTATCTAAATTATTAGCATCAGACTATTTGATGCTGTAGTGCACAATTTGAATGTATATGAATTTTTTTAATTACGAGTTATCAAAAAAAGGATTAAGAATTGAACCACATTTATTCAATGCGGATCATTATTTCGGCTCACTTATTTTGAATTGCAAAACTAAGCGAGTTTGGTTAGATCCTTCTATTTTCAAACATATTTTCCCTAAGTCGTCCTATTATCCCACTTGGTCTAACCTTTTGAATAAGGATAATATCTTCCAATTGTTCAATGCTGCTTCATGTTACTACGACAAAAATCCTGTATTTATAGAGATTAATAAAGAAGATATCGGTGATCTTTACTTAAGTTTAGAGGTTACTAAAGTGAAGTCTTTGGAGAATGTTGATTATATGGTTGGTTTTCTCACCAAACCTGTCAAAGTAAAGATGCTAACATCTGTTGTAAAAGAAACAACTTCACAAGAAAATATCGGATTGTGGGAATATAATAGCCGTACCAATAAATGGAATTGTGATGACGTATCTCATCAGCTTCTCAAGGGCTACGATAAATCTATAATAGAAGACACCATTAGGTTTGCTTATCAAGAAGACGAAGTTATCGAATTTAGTCTATTTAGGGATGCCGCTAATTGTCTCCTTATTCAAGGCAGAAAAGATACTATTCGTCCAGATAGGTGTATTATGAGAGGGATTCTTAAAAATGGTACTTACCTCCATGCTCACGAAAATGATGTTAACCTAATTAATAAGCAACTATTCGAAGAGAAGGAACAAGTGCAGTTAATAGGCAAGGAACTTAAAACCTTTATAGATATAGGGCAAGACTTATGGTGTGTTATCGACACTAATGGTTTGATTCTTAGAACAAATGGAGCTTGGCAAGAGAACGTTAGAATGGCTAAGAACTTAGTAAATAATACGCTTTTTACAGAACATTTTATCAATGAAACTTGGAATAAAAAGGAAATCCTTAGAAACATTATAGAACAAGCAAGTTATAAAGATCTGTTTATATTCGACAATGGTCACAGTGTGAAATACTTTGAATGGACCTTTGTTGTTGAAGGAGACTTGATTTTTGCCACGGGTAGAGACCAAACCATAAGTATTCAGAAAGAAAAAGAATTGAAGTGGGCTAAAGAAAAAGCATTAGCTGCCAACAAATCCAAGTCCGAATTTATGCTCAATATGAGTCATGAAATCAGGACTCCTATGAATGGAATTATCGGCTTTACCGAATTATTGAAAATGTCTCCTCTGAATGATGTTCAGGAAAGTTATTTATCTTCATTAGCTTCTTCTGCCCAATCTATGGTAACAGTATTAGATAATATTTTAGAATATTCTTATTCGGATTCTGAAGAGGACAGAATCGAACAGTCTTGGGTTTCAGTAAGAGATTTCTTATTGAAAATTGAAAATAAATTCAAACTTGAAGCTATTGAGAATAATACAAAAATGAAAACTATTGCTAATGTTAGTATCCCTGAATCTATCGAATTAGACAGGAAGAAGGTTGATGATATCGTTTCTATTTTAGTCCAAAATAGTATTCAAAACCCCGAATGCCAATCCGTTTCACTTGAAGTCAATTTGATGGGTTGTCTTTCGCCGAACAAAGGAACGTATCGTTTTACGGTAACCGTTAAAAATAATGACCCTGCTCACTTAGCCCAAACAATAGAACAAAGCCAAAATTACCCTGTAGCTGAAAAAACAGCACGCCTTTTGGGTACAAAAATTAAATCTAAAATTACAACAGACAATAGCCTCGTATATTCAATAGACCTAGAGGCTAAAATTATTCAGGCAGAACAATCTTCTAATAGTATTCACTACACAACGAAAAAAGATAACAATAAACATTTCTCGATTCTAATTGTCGAAGATAATGATATCAATATGTTTTTGGCAAGCACTTTAGTTAAAAAGTATTTTAAAAATGCTAAACTACATACTGCAAAAAATGGGCTCAAAGCCTTAGAAATCTGCCATGAATTTGATATAGATATTGTTTTGATGGACATACAAATGCCCATTATGGACGGGATTGAAGCTACACTGAAAATTAGAGATGAAATAGAAAATCAAATCCCTATTATCGCATTAACAGCAAGTGTAGTAAAAGGGGATAGAGAACGATACTTGGCGTGCGGCATGAACGATTATCTATCGAAGCCTATTAGTCAAATTAATTTTTATAGAACCATATCTAAATGGTTAAATAAAAATATTGAAAAAACATCGCAGCCTATTATTTTCGGCGGTGTATCAAATGTAATGCTAAGAAATAAGCAACTCGGATAAAAAACGTAATTTTAAGATTATCAAAAAAAAATTATGTATACATCTTGTCCAAGCTGCTGTAGCACAAATATAAAAAAGAATGGCCATACTTAC
>CALAJP010000281.1 GCA_937922815.1 uncultured Saprospiraceae bacterium | reverse complement strand
GTGCACCCTTTTCCATATCAAGATAGAAATAAGAATTTTTACCATCTTCATTATTCGAAATACTTGCCTCCGTTTTCATATAAATGGAATCTAAAATATAATAACCCGATTGTGGCAACTCTTGAGAATAAACGTTTTTTACAAAAGAGAATAGGAATAAAAACGAAATTGTTATGTTTATGATTTGTTTAGACATCATTTTTAAAATGGATTGGTGTTTTTTGTTTTAAAAGGTTAATTACTAATTTAAGTTACGCATCCTTAATTTTAGTATTAAGAACAGCAATTTACCCGAAAACAAATTTAATTAACAGTCAGATGAATTTTAGTATTCATCACAAAATAATTTAATTGACTAATAAATTTCAATTTTTCGAGTTTGACATCAACAATATGCCTAAATTATTAATTGATTTTCCCTCACCAATATTTCTAAACAAAAAAAGAACCCATTACTTTGAAAGCAGGGTTCTTTTGAAAATCACCAAATAAACTACATAATTCTTTAGGGTGCTACACTGAATCCACCTGAAGCGGAAACATTTTGCATGCACATATTTTAATTTCTTTAATGGTTGTTTTAGGTTGCGTTTTTAGTTTCGTGGTTTTGAATTGTTTTAATGGTTATTTAGCTTGTGTTTTAGTATTGTAATTTTGATTTGTTTTAATGGTTATTTAGGTTGTGTTTTAACTTCGTGGTTATGCTTAAGTAATTGCAAAACCAAATCCAATTTACACAATCTCCTTATAGAATATTTTTCATAATATATATTACATTGATTGGTTGGCGTGCAAGCAATTTTCATTAAAAGAATAAATAAAACCATTTTAAATATTCGGTTCAAAATGAGAAAAAAGACGGAAAGTAAATTTCAAAATGAAATAAAAAGGTGGGGAAAATATTAAAAATAGAGTCTTGTCTAACGAAACTTAAAACAATTATCTCCGAATGATAGTATGGGAATAGGTTTATTTATATTTTTGCGGTGTCAAACATTAGTTAATATTGAATTATAAGATGGAAAACAACAATTCTGAAGTAACAAAACATTTTATTGAGCAAATAATTGAAGAAGATTTAAACGTTGGTAAATGGAATCAAGAGCAATTGCAATTCCGTTTCCCTCCTGAACCCAATGGGTTTCTTCATATCGGACATTCAAAGTCCATTTGTTTAAATTTTGGTTTGGCGAACGATTATAATGGAAAAGTAAATCTTCGTTTCGATGACACTAACCCTGTTACCGAAAAAACAGATTATGTAGATGCTATTCGCAAAGATATTCAATGGTTAGGCTTCGAATGGAATAAAGAAGTTTTTACTTCAGACTATTTCGACCAACTCTATGATTGGGCAGTTGCCCTAATTCAGAAAGGAAAGGCTTATGTTGACGATTCTACTCAAGAAGAAATTCAAGAGATGAAAGGAACGCCAACGGTTCCTGGCAAACCTTCTACTTATCGTGAAAGAACTATTGAAGAAAACCTTTCGCTATTTGAAGCCATGAAAAATGGTGAATTTGAAGAAGGAACAAAAGTTTTGAGAGCTAAAATTGACCTTTCTTCTCCCAATATGCATTTCAGAGATCCTGTGTTATATAGAATATTGCACAAACACCATCATCGCACGGGTGACAAATGGTGTATCTACCCAATGTATGATTTTGCTCATGGACAATCGGACGCTATCGAATCCGTGACTCATTCTATTTGTACCTTAGAATTTGAAAACCATAGACCATTATACGAATGGTTTCTTAATAATTTAGAAATTTTTGAATCCAGACAGATAGAATTTGCTCGTCTAAACATCAATTATACCTTGATGTCGAAGCGTAAATTATTGCGTTTAGTCGAAGAAAATCACGTTGAAAGTTGGGATGACCCTCGAATGCCAACTATTTCAGGAATGAGAAGAAGAGGTTTTACCGCCAGAGCTATTCGTAATTTCTGTGACAAAGTGGGTGTTGCCAAGCGTGAAAATATGATTGAAGTTTCTTTATTAGAGTTTTGTGTTCGTGAAGATTTAAACTTAGTCGCAGAAAGAAGAATGGCTATTTTAGATCCGTTAAAAGTCGTTATCACAAATTATCCTGAAGATAAAACGGAATGGTTACCCGCAGAGAATAATCCCAAAGATGAAAATGCCGGTAGTCGTGAATTACCTTTCAGTAGAGAAATATACATAGAAAGAGAGGATTTTATGATTGACCCTCCAAAGAAATTTTTCCGATTGGGAATAGGTAGAAATGTTCGTTTGAAACACGCCTACATTATTACTTGCGACCAAGTTATTGAAGGCAAGAATGGCGAAATCATAGAAGTTCATTGCCGATATTTTTCCAACTCTAAATCGGGTTCAGACAATTCAGGCATTAAAGCCAAAGGAACGTTGCATTGGTTGGAAGCTAAAAATTCTTCTTTAGCTAAAGCGGTTCTTTATGATAGGTTATTTAATGTAGAAGCTCCAGGTTCGACCGAGGGAGTAGATTTTACAGAAGAAATCAATCCAAATTCAAAACAGGTTTTAGAAAATATTCTTATTGAACCTGAATTGCTAAAAGCAAAACCAGAACAACCTTTCCAATTTTTAAGAAAGGGTTACTTTACACTGGATAGCAGTTCGACCGAAGATAATTTAATATTCAATAGAACCATTACACTCAAAGATGCTTGGGCTAAAAAACGCTAGCCGCTTAAACTTCAAAATTAGAAATTAAGTACTATGTTCAAATTTTCAGAAAGAGGTGCAAATGCTTATCAATCACCTATCCGAAAACTCGTCCCTTTTGCAGATGCTGCCAAAAAAAAGGGAACTCATGTTTGGCATTTAAATATTGGTCAACCCGATTTGGAAACGCCAGCAATAGGAATGAATGCGATTAGGAATATGTCTCAAAAAATCATTTCCTACTCCCCTTCCAAAGGAATTCCTAGTTACATTAAGAAATTAACCCAATTCTATAATGGTTTTGGCTATAATCTAAATGAAGATGATGTGTTTATCACTACGGGAGCCTCAGAAGGTGTAATATTTGCCCTGCTAAGTTTGGCAGATATGGGAGATGAAGTAATCATTCCTGAGCCTTTTTACGCCAACTACAAAGGTTTTGCTGAAATGGCGGGTCTAGTAGTGAAACCTGTAACGGCTCGTTTAGAAGACAATTTCAGTGTCAAAATGGAAGATTTCGAAGCCTGTATTTCTGATAAAACGAAAGTTATTTTTATTTGTAACCCTGCCAATCCTACGGGCAAAGTATACTCGAAAGAAGAATTAATTATATTGTCAAACCTTTGCAAAAAGTATAATCTCTTTTTGGTTGTCGATGAAGTATATAGAGAACTTTGCTATTCGGAAGAACCCTTTCAGTCAGCCTTAATGTTGGAAGGAATGGAAGACAGAGTCGTTATTATTGATTCTATTTCTAAAAGATTTTCTGCTACGGGTGCTCGAATTGGTTCTTTGGTTAGTAGAAATGCCGAATTTCATAATATTGTACTCAAATATGCACAATTGCGTTTGAGTTCACCTACCTTTGGTCAAGTGTTAGCAGAAGCCTTACTCGATTTAGATCAATCTTATTTCGAAACGGTCAAAGAAGTTTATGACAAACGAAGAATTCATTTGGTCAATAGACTTCAAAAAATAGATGGTTTAACTTTCTCAAATCCCAAAGGAGCATTTTTCATGATGATAGAATTGCCTATTTTGGATTCTGACCATTTTTGTCAATGGTTACTTGAAGATTTCGATTATCAAGGAGAAACTGTAATGCTGGCACCAGGAAGTGGTTTTTACATCAACGAAGAAATTGGAAAAACCCAAGTTCGAGTTGCTTATGTGCTCAATGAGGAACAAATTGAGAAAGCTATCGATTGTTTAGAAATTGGTTTATCGACCTATAAAGAGAAATTTCCAAATTTATATAAATTTGAAAACTCAGTTTTAAGCTAAAACAAGATGTATTTCCTTTAATTTGGCTTATTTTTTATAAAATATTAAGAAGTTTTAAATTTTATTATAACCAAAACTCGCAATTAAGAAGTAAAGGTTATATTTTTGCAACATTTTTTAGTGAAAATTTATAATACCATACAATGGCAAAAAGACTAGAACAAGAAGAAACCGCTCCAGTAAACCAAGCATCTAACAGCATGGAAGACGTGCTAAATGAGAACGGTAAAACAATAAGTATGATTGTAGGAGCTGTCCTATTCGCAATCGTTGGTTACTACGCATATAAGAACTTAGTGCTTGCTCCTAAGATGGAAACGGCTTCGTTTGCTTTAGCAACAGCACAATCTCAGTTCGAAAAAGATTCTTTCCAATTAGCCTTGGTTAATCCAGGCGGCGGAGACGAAGGTTTTTTAGATATTATTGATAACTACGGTGGTACTCCTGCTGCAAATACAGCTAACTACTATGCAGGTATTTGTTACTTAAATATAGGAAAATACGATGCTGCCCTAGCTCACTTAAACGATTTCAGTACTGACGATGCCGAACTTTCTGTAATGAAATTAGGTTTGATTGGAGATTGTTATTCTGAAAAAAATGAATTAGACAAAGCATTGAGCCAATATAGAAAAGCTGCCGATGCAGGTACTAATGAAGAATTAGCATCTTACTACCTTTTGAAAGTAGGAATGTTAAATGAAAAATTAGAGAAAAATGCAGAAGCTCTAGCAGCTTATAAAGAAATTAAAAGAGAATATCCTAACGCAAGTTTTGCTGCCGATATTCAAAAATATATCACAAGAGCACAAAATATGTAATCCTATTTTTTCTTGTGTAATTAAGATATAAAAAAGGTAAGTCGATATTCATTGACTTACCTTTTTTGTTTTATATTTAGAATTAGTTAAACAATTACGGAATCTAATAGTTTTTTGACTATAATTTTTATAAAAAAAATATCTCAATGGCAAGTGCATTAAAAAATTTATCGGTTTATGACGAATCTAAAGTTCCTTCTGCGAAAGATCTTAAAATAGGAATCGTCGTTGCCGAATGGAATCATCATATTACCTTTCCTCTATATGACGGTGTATTAGAAACCTTATTAAAACATGAAGCAAAGGAAGAAAATATCGA
Organism: uncultured Saprospiraceae bacterium; assembly: GCA_937922815.1. Taxonomy (GTDB): domain Bacteria; phylum Bacteroidota; class Bacteroidia; order Chitinophagales; family Saprospiraceae; genus CALAJP01. The sequence goes on along the minus strand of CALAJP010000281.1, from coordinate 1,847 downwards.
AGTAGTTCAGGTACCTGGAGCATACGAATTGCCCTCTGCTACTAAAATATTATTAGCCAATAAAAAACTAGATGCTGTTATTTGCCTCGGTTGTGTTATCAAAGGAGAAACCGACCATGATGTATATATCAATCAATCCGTAGCCAATGCCCTACAACAGTTAGGAATCATTTCGGGTACACCTTGTATTTTTGGACTTTTGACCCCGAATACCGAAGAGCAAGCCATAGACAGAGCGGGTGGAAAACATGGAAACAAAGGTGTCGAAGCTGCCATTACAGCTCTTCGTATGGCACAATTAAAAAATCAATTCAAAAAAGGAGTGGGTGCAGGAATTGGATTCTAACCCTTGAGATAAATCACCATTTAACCATAAAAATATAGTGCTATGTTTCCAAAAATTCAACTTTTACATTCGGGTACATTTCAATTAGATGGCGGAGCTATGTTTGGGATGATTCCTAAAAGTATGTGGCAAAAAAAATATGCTGCTGACGAAAAAAATATGTGTATTTGGGATTTAAATTTACTATACATAGAACATGGCGAACGTAAAATAATCGTGGACACAGGAATGGGAGATGCTGATAGCCCATTTATGAAACATTTTAATGCAGAATTGAAAGACTGGGCAGACTTTCTACCCGTATCTTGTTCAGAAATTACGGATGTTTTTTTAACCCACCTACATTTTGACCACCTTGGAGGTAGTCTTACCAAAAATGATGCTGGTGAGACGGTTACTCGTTTTCCAAACGCAACATATTGGACGAATAAAAGACAGTGGGAATGGGCGATGAATCCAAACCAAAAAGAACAAGCATCTTTTCTACCTAACCTATTGAATCCGTTATACAATTCTGGTCAATTAGAAATTTTAGAATTGCCTGAAGATACAACACAGTTAGTCGAATGGTTACCCAATATACATATTAGGCGTTCGTTCGGACATACCGAAGATATGATGTCATTAGATATTCAGACCGAAAAGAATTATTTTATTTATACTGCTGATTTATTACCCTCTCATGCTCATATTTCTTTGCCTTGGGTGATGAGTTTCGATGTACGTCCTTTGGTGACTTTAGAGGAAAAGAAAAGGCTGTACAAAGATGTGTTGGAAAAAGATGCTGTTCTAATTTTTGAACATGACCATTATTGCGAAACGGCAACACTAAAATCGGGAGCAAATGGACGGGTAAAAATGGATAAAAAAGCTGATTTGAGTTTCTATTTTTAAACCTTTGTTATGTCAATTTTTGGAATTAATCTACTCCCCTTCAAGTCGCAATTAACCTTACGAATAAAAGAGCAAAAACAAGAGATTTTTGACCCTATCCGAAAACGATGGTATCTTGCTCAACCCGAAGAAATCGTACGGCAATTATTCATTTTGTACCTAAAAAATGAAAAGAATATTCCCTTGGGAAAAATTGCCGTTGAAAAAGGTTTTAAAGTGGCTGGTCTTGCCAAACGTTTTGATTTGGTCGTTTTAGATGCTTACGCTAATCCCCTACTTCTTATTGAATTAAAATCCGCCAAAATTCCTCTTAATCAAAACGTACTGGACCAAGCTAATTTCTACAACAAAACATTGAACTGTAAGTATTCGCTAGTTTCTAATGGTTTGCAAGCCGTTTTTGCGGAAATTGATTACACTAAAAATGAATATTTCTTTCATAATGATGTGTTGAACTATGAAGATTTAAGGTAGAATCAGTTTGATTTTGAATACCAACTGCTAAACATAATACCCTATTAATTAGAATTTATGCTATGGAAAAGAAAGAATTGACACATAAGATAATTGGTTGTGCTATGAAAGTTCATTCTACCTTGGGGAATGG